>JBLNBY010000026.1:0-2992 GCA_050260295.1 Bacteroidota bacterium | reverse complement strand
CGTCGGTGAAGATGGCCGCGGCCGGCTTGAAGCGCAGCAACGTTCCGCGGCGATCGGAGGCCGTCGAGCGAGTATGCGGACAAGCGCTGAGGTAGAAGTCCGAACGAGGGTACCCTCGGATGCGGAACGGCGGCTCATCATCGTCGGAGCGGGCGGACACGCCAAGGTCGTCGCCGACGTAGCGCTGGCTGCGGGTTACCACATCCTTGGTTTCGCCGACGATGCGGCCGACGCTCCCCCTTTGCCCGGGTGGACCGTTCTTGGGCCGATAAGCCGGGTCGCACGGATTCTGCATGGCGCACCTGGGGCACAGATCATAGTGGCAATTGGCGACAACGCCTCGCGTCAACGGGTAGTCCAATACTTGACCGGTCAAGTCCACCCGTCTCTAAGAACCATATTTGCCACGGTCATTCATCCCGCAGCGACCGTGTCGTCCTACGCCAGCGTTCAGCCCGGGAGCGTAATCATGGCCGGCGCAGTTGTGAATGCTGGAACGCAGGTGGGGAGCCACGCTATATTGAATACGTCTTGCTCTGTTGACCACGACTGTGTCATCGGTTCCTTTGCCCACCTTTCTCCCGGGGCGCACTTGGCCGGCGGCGTGAAGATCGAGGACGGCGTTCACCTAGGTGTCGGTGTGTCCGTGATTCCGTTGCGTCACATCGGAGCATGGACGTTGGTGGGTGCTGGCGCAGCAGTTGTGGATGATCTACCTGGCAGGGTCGTTGCGTATGGGGTGCCGGCCAAGGTGGTACGTCAGTTGAAGGGGTGAGGTAGACACTCCGGGCGCCCGCACACAAGAGCTCGGGAGGCAGGAATGCCCTGTCCGCGGACGAATCACTTCTTTATGTCTCAGAGTGCGGAAAACCGCAGCGCAGCCAGCGAATTCTGAATCGCGGACGAAGCGAGGCAGAAGGCATGAAGCAGTGTGTGGTCACTGGTGGAGCGGGGTTCATCGGGTCCAACCTGACGCGCCGGCTGGTGCGGGAGGGGATTGAGGTCACCGTCCTCGACGACCTCTCCACCGGACGGCGAGAGAACCTGTCCGGCCTGGAGGGAAGTATCCGGTTCGTGGAGGGCGATGTGCGGGACGCCGCCCTGCTGCGGGAGGTGTGCCGGGGGGCCGAGGTCGTCTTTCATCAGGCGGCGGTCGCCTCCGTGCAGGCCTCGCTGGACGACCCGGCGACCAGCAATGCCGTCAACGTCAACGGCACGCTCAACGTGTTGTTGGCGGCGCAGGCCTGCGGGGTGCGCCGGGTGGTCTTCGCCTCGTCGTCGTCGGTCTACGGGAACAACGAGAGCCTCCCGGTGCGGGAAGATGCCCCCCTCCAGCCGCTTTCGCCCTACGCCGTGACCAAGGCCGTCGGCGAGCTGTACTGCCGGATCTTCGCTCAACTCTATGGGGTGGACACCGTGGCTTTGCGCTACTTCAACGTCTTTGGCCCCTGCCAGAACCCCGACTCCGAGTATGCCGCGGTCATCCCGAAGTTCGTCCGGGCCACGCTGGCTGGACGGGACCCGGTGATCTACGGCGACGGGGAGCAATCCCGGGACTTCATCTTCGTGGAGGATGTGGTGGAGGCCAACTTCCTGGCAGCCACTCATCCCGAGCGCCTGGGCGGACAGGCCTTCAACCTCGGCGGCGGGCAGCCCTGGACCCTCCATCAGGTCCTTGAAACCCTGGAAACGCTGCTCGGCCGCCCGATCCAACACCGCCACACCGCTCCCCGGAGCGGCGAGGTCCGACACTCCTTGGCCGACATCTCCCGAGCCCAGCGAGTCTTGGGTTTCCGTCCCGGCCATTCCTTTGTCGAAGGCCTGGAAGCCACGGCTCGGTGGCTGGCGGAGAATGATTAGTGGCAGGGAAGAGACGATTTCAGGCGAATCCATCCAGCATGCTTGGCGCAGCGAGTGACAGTTCAAGACCTTTGTATGCGGTCGTCATGGCGGGAGGAAGGGGGGAGCGTTTCTGGCCTCGGAGCCGGAAGAAGCTCCCCAAGCAATTCCTGCCCCTGTTCGGCAAGCGCACGATGATCCAGATGACCTGCGACCGGCTGCGAGGAGTCGTTCCCCCGGAGCGGATCCTGGTCGTGACCGGCGCCGACCTGGTGGATATGGCTAGAAGGCAACTACCGGAACTCCCCGGGGAGAACATCATCGCCGAACCGGTGGGGCGCAACACGGCTCCCTGTATCGGCTTGGCGGCGGTGCTCGTGGAAGCCAGAGACCCCGAGGCGGTCCTGGCCGTCCTGCCGGCCGACCACCGCATCGCGGACGAGAAAGGGTTTCGCAGTTTGCTCCGCCGGGCGGCCGATTTGGCTGCCGTCCATGATGTTCCGGTGACGCTCGGCATCACGCCTTCTTACCCCGAGACCGGCTTTGGCTACATTCAGGCCGGCGCAGCCCTGGACCCGGAGGACTCGCAGGACCCGGAGGGCGCCCGGTGGGTCGAGCGGTTCGTGGAGAAGCCCACGTTGGCCAAGGCCCGGGAGTACCTGGCGGCGGGGAACTTCTACTGGAACTCCGGGATGTTCATTTGGCGCGCCGCCACCGTACGGCGTCTGGTGGTCGAGTTTCTGCCCGAGATCCACCGGGGCCTGCAGCGGATCGCAGAGGCGCTGGGCACGCCGGCCTTCCAGGAGACCCTGGCGGCGGAGTTTTCCGGCTTCCCGAGCGTCTCCGTGGACTACGGCATCCTCGAGAAGACGGACCGGATCCTGGTCATCCCGGCCAACATCGGCTGGGACGACGTCGGGCACTGGACGTCCGTGTCTCGCCTTTCGCCCCACGACCGCGATGGCAACGTGATCGAGGGCAACGTAATCGCCATCGACACCAAGGATTCCTTGATCTCCGGCCACGACCGGCTCATCGCCACGATTGGGTTGGAGAATGTGGTCATCGTGGAGTCCGAGGATGCCGTCCTGATCTGCGCCAAAGACCGGGTGCAGGAAGTCCGGCAGGTTCTGGCGAGGCTCCGGGAGAGAGG
>JBLNBY010000025.1:0-8259 GCA_050260295.1 Bacteroidota bacterium | reverse complement strand
ACCATCGCAGCCAATGCTAGTGTAATCGAATGATCCGGCAACTCCGCCCAGCCACTCCGCCGGAACGAATGTCCTTCCAGCCCCACCCTCAACCACTCCCTGGGCCGTTGCCCCGTGCCATGCCACGGTCTTAGGAAGACCGGCGTGTGATCGGAGCGCTGGCCCCGCTTGGTGATCACCAAGTGTGCGAGTATGTCTGCCTACCCATTGTACCGAAAAGCCGGCCAGTCAGAAGCCGGGGGAAACACTAGGTTACACACACACTGCTTGACCGCTCTTCCTCCGCTGTGGTATCTTGGAAACACAAGAACACGTTTTCATAAGATGACAGCCATTCCTTGTGGCGGTGTTCTATCGCTGCCGACCGGAGAGCCGGTTAGGTTGTGCCGCGACTTCGGCCGGCGGGCGAGACGCCTGAACCGGGGGCGTCGTCCGGAGATGCAGGAAGAATACGTTTGCAAGAAGCGCGGGGAAAGGTGCGTTGGCTGGGACCATGTAGCCATTGGGGGGGGCGACAGCGTGGCAACGATCAAAGACATTGCGAAACGATCCGGGGTTTCGGCGGCGACGGTCTCGCGCATTCTCAACGGTCATCCCACCGTCAACCCGGACCTTCGAGACCGGGTGCTGCAAGTGGCACGGGAGCTGAATTACCAGCCGAATGCCGTCGCCCGGAGTCTGGTGAGCAGCCGCTCGCGGCTTCTAGGGGTGGTTATCCCCGATATCGTCAACCCATTCTTTCCTGACGTGGTACGGGCGGTGGAGGATGTGGCCTCTCAGCATGGATACGGCGTTCTCTTGAGCAACACGGACTGGAATCTCTATCGTGAGAAAGAATCCCTCGGCATTCTCCGTTCACGGCAGGTTGACGGGATCGTTCTCGTTCCCTCGCAAGTTGAACCGCATCTCGATTGGCTGAGCCGCTCCTCCATCCCGGTTGCTCTTCTGACCCGTACCAACCCCGATTTCGACTCGGTGGAAACCGACCATTTCCGTGGTGGATACCTGGTGGCCAGACACCTGGTTGACCTGGGGCATACCCGCATGGCCGTAATCGGTGATACCTGCGACCCCAAATACAAAGGTTTTCGTAAAGGGCTGATCGATGCCCAGATCCCCGTCGCTACCAACCTCTACTCCTGGCAGCTAGCAAAGAATGACGCCAGCCAGGAAGGTGCCTACCAGCTCACCCTGCGCATGCTGCGGGAATACGAGAAGGCCTCTGAGACCGGGTGGAGCGGCGGCGGGCAGCGGGTCGAGGAAGAGCGACAGACACAGCGCCTGTCTGAACGGCCCACTGCGATCTTCGCCCAAAACGATCTGATGGCCATCGGGGTATTGATGGCCCTGGAAGAGTTGGGGGTCCAAGTGCCCGCGGAGATGGCGGTAGTAGGCTTCGACAACATTCTCTTGGCGGCGGCAGTCCGCCCGGCCCTGACCAGTGTGGCACAGCCCACCTACGAGTTGGGGCGGATAGCTACTGAGTTGCTGATCGAGCGGATTGAAAGCGGAAACCAGCTTCCGCCGCGCCATATCGTACTCGAACCACGTCTGGTCGTGCGCGCCTCCACGACCCGGCTGCGCCAGCAGTCAGCGGTAGACTCCACGGCCTCCTAGAAAGGCCGTCCCGGACGGTGGTCGGTAAACAAAGGAAGGGGTGATATGGGCCCGGCTAGCTCGTGGGGGTTGACGATTCTGCACTTATCGGTTGTAAGTCTTGGTCTTGGAGCTGCTGGAATCCATTCATGCAAGGACTCTGAGGGAAGGGATAGGTATGCGCGCAACAGCAAGGCGTGTATCCGTCTTTCTGGCGTTGTTGCTCTTGTTGGCATCGTTGAGTGGCTCGCTCGCGGCTGCGGCACCGAAGCTCCACGTCTATCTGCACCTCCCGCCGGCCAATATGAACGAAGCTCATGTCAAGCAGTTCTTCGCCAAGGCCGGCCAGGCTATCGACGCGGATATCGAAGTTCACTACGGCAAGCCCGATCAAAGCCCGGCCTTGGCCGCCATCTTCCTGAAGGAATCAGGGATACCGCTCGATGTCGCCCTTTACACTCACCCCGACATGGTGTACCAGGGGCTGCTCGAACCGCTCGACTCTTATCTGGCGGCTGAGAAAGAGCCGATCATGGATAGGTACCTGACAGCGGTGTGGAAGAACTCCGAGTGGTACTTCCAAGGCAAGCTATATGCCCTTCCGACCAGTCGCAACCACTTCCTGCTCGTCTACAACCGCGACATGTTCGATGCCGCGGGTGTTCCTGCCCCGCCGTCCGACTGGGGCAAGGACCCGACCTGGACGTGGGACAAGGTTGCTTCTATCGCGCCCAAGCTGACCGTTGACCGCAATGGTGACCGAAAGCCGGAGGTCTATGGCTTCTCCGGCCTTGGGTGGCCGCTCATCTGGCCCGGGTTCTTTGGCACCGACTTTGTCGATGAGAACGGTAAGTCCCTGCTGCGGACCGAACAACTGCAGAAGGCGCTCGAGTTCTTCGTGGATTTCGCTAACAAGCCCTTCTACGGTGGTACAAACGTGGGCGATTGGTACCCGCGGGGTGTCTTTGAGGGCCAGGGTGCCATGGGACTCGTTGGTACCTGGGATTACCGGGCTGTGGTTGAGAAGCCATACCTCGATCTTGCCCCGTCGCCTATGGGCACCCAGCATTCCACTATCAACTTTGTCGACGGTATGGGCATCTTCAAGGACTCGAAGAGCAAGGATCTCGGTTGGAAACTCCTCAAGTACATGGCCAGCCTGGAAAACAGTGCTGAGTTCTACATGAAGGGCATGGGCTGGATAATTCCGCACAAGGATGCCTGGAAGCCGCTTGTTGACTACTACAAGAGCAGCTTCGGCGAGAAGACAACCCTGCGTCACATCATGGTTATGGCCAACGCCGGTAACTACGGCTATATCCCGCGGGGCTTCCGAATCCTCAGCTGGCGCATGAGCAACTGGACCGGCTTCATCGAACCGCCGCTCTTCGAAAAGGTCCTGCCGCGGGAGATGTCTGTCGAAGCCTGGCTCACCGAGGCTGATCGGCTGATCAACAACGCAGTGGCAGAATACTACAAGAAGGGCGGTAAGTGACGTCCAGTACAGCTAGTATGGCGAATAACGCTAGTCAAGCGGTCTGATAGTCGCTGTACGGCTCAACTGCATGATTGTCAGGCTGAGGTAGCGGGCATTTGCCCACTACCCAGCCTGCTACCGCCTGGCTAGCAAGTTCGACGACGATCTTGAACAAGTTTGGAGTGGGATAAGTGTCAAGGAGTGTCACCCCTGTGACCGAACTGCCGCAGCTGGACGTCTACCGGCCCCGCTATCACTTCACCGCTCCCGCGGGGTGGCTAAACGATCCCAACGGGCTGATTCAGTGGAACGGTAAGTACCACCTTTTCTATCAGCACTATCCGTTTGCCCCCCATTGGGGTCCAATGCACTGGGGTCATGCTGTTAGCGATGACCTTGTTCACTGGCAGCATCTTCCCGTTGCGTTGCGGCCAGCACCGGCACGGGTCGAAGGTGACATGAGTGGCATCTTCAGCGGTAGTGCCGTCGACGACAACGGCGTACTCACCCTCGTCTATACGTGGTTTCGTGATCCGAAAGTTCACAAGGGAGTTCCTGCGGAAGTACAGTGTATCGCGACAAGCACGGACGGGGTATATTTCGCCCAATATGATGACAACCCGGTCGTAAGTGTGGTCCCCTCTGCAGCTACGGCAGGTTTTCGCGACCCCAAGGTGTGGAAGGACAGCGATGGGCTCTGGAAGATGGCGCTCGGTTCGGGTCACGAGGGCAGAGGGAAGGTTCTGCTCTATTCCTCCCCGGATTTGCGCAATTGGACGTACCTGGGGGTGCTTTGCGAAGGTGATGGAACAAACGGAGCGATGTGGGAATGCCCCAACTTTTTCCCGCTGGGCGAGAAGCACGTATTGCTGGTTTCCATTAATGAACGCGGTATTAAGCAAGGCACCAGGTATATGGTGGGAATCTACCGCGACAACCGCTTTTACGTTGAAACCCAGGGAGAGACAGATTTTGGACCCGATTTTTACGCGGCCCAGGTGCTCACGGATGCGCAGGGACGCGTGATCATGATCGGCTGGATGGACCGCTGGGGAGCGCGGCATCCGACGGAGCAGGATGGTTGGGCGGGTGCCATGTCACTGGCGCGAGAGCTCTTCCTCTTACCTGATGGCCGGCTGGGAAGCAGGCCGGTGGCGGAGGTCGCCGGACTGCGGGCGGGCGAGCCGTACCGCCTGGAAAACTTCGTCGTGGTCAATGGTGAGGATATGCCGCCGCAGGCCACCGGTACATCCCTGGAGATTGCGGTGGAATTCGAGATTGAACACGCCACGGCCAGGGAGATTGGTCTTGAGGTCAGGCGGTCGCCTCTGGGGGATGAGAAGGCCGTCATCCGCTACGACAAGGTCACGGGGTTACTCACTCTCGATCGGAGTCAGGCCGGCCGGGGTGACGGCGGCTGTTTCAGTGCTCCTTACCTCAGCCAGCCGGGGCTCACCCTGAGGCTGCGCATCTTCGTGGACAGTTCATCGGTGGAAGTGTTTACGGAGGACGGCCAGTTGGCCGGGTCAGCCTGCATATACCCAGCGGATCGGGAGAGCGTGGGCGTGCGACTCTTTGCCAGCGGCGGTCAAGTCCTGGTGAGGTCCCTCAAGGTCTGGACTCTGGCTGATGCCGGGATCAACGGCTGAAAAGCCCGGACACCAGTACAGCCGGGTCGGCGGAGGCCGGGCGAGACAACGCGGAAGTACGGAAGTTTAGGAGAGAGGAGCGGGGCCATGGAGAAACCGGGGGCGGCCAGTCAGCTGACGCCGGTGGTGTCGGAATCATTGGTGGCCTGGTGGAGACTGGACGAGGGCGAGGGCCGGGAAGCGCTCGACAGTGTCAGTGGCATCCGGGATGCCATTGCCAACAATTTCGGCCAGCCGGAATGGCGGGCCGGGGTGAGTGGCAGTGCTCTGGTGCTAGACGGATATTCCACCTGGGTGGTGCGCCGGGCTGCCGAGGCACCGGCCCTCGGCAAGGCGTTTACCCTCGAGGCCTGGATGGCGCTGTCAACATACCCGGTGAACATGGCGGGCGTCATCAGCCGGCATCGCTACGAAAAAGGTTTCATGCTGGCCCTCTCCAGATTGGGTGACTGGGGCCTGCACGCGGCCATCGGAGGCCGCTGGCAGGTGGTCTGGGCGCCGGTTCGCCTGCCCAAAGAACGTTGGGTGCACCTGGCCGTCACCTTTGACGAAGAGGCTGGCGTATGTCTTTACATGGACGGCAAGGTGGTGGGCGTCTTCCCAAACGTAAAGGGGGCGCTTGCCTCGCCTGACGACCTCGACCTCGTCATTGGCCGAAACAGCTTGGACATTACCGTTGCCCGTGTTTTCCAGACAGGAGTAGTGCATGGCCTGATAGATGAGGTCAAGATCTACAACCGGCTCCTGTCCGCAACCGAGATCGAGAAAGCTTTCAAGCTGTGCCGGCCAGCCGCCGAGCCCGATTTCCGGGTTCGGCCCGAGCGCTTCGACCGTGATGTGCATCGCCCCCTGTATCATCCGATCCCGCCGGCCAACTGGACCAACGAGCCGCATGGCCCGATCTTCTGGCGGGGACGCTGCCACATCTTCTACCAGGCAAATCTCAACGGTCCGTATTGGGGTCAGATCCACTGGGGTCACTCTGTCAGCAATGACCTGGTGCACTGGGAGCACTTGCCACCGGCCTTGGCCCCCGAGCCCGGGCCAGATCAGGTGGGCTGCTGGTCGGGTTGTACCGTCACCGACGGGGAAGTGGTCACCGCCATCTACACGGGGGAGCAGTTACCCCACCAGGTGCAAAACATCGCTCAGAGCCGGGACGAACTGCTGCTCAGGTGGGAGAAGCACCCTGCCAATCCAGTCATCCCCGGTCCGCCCGAGGGGTTCGAGATTGTCAGTGGCTTCCGTGACCCGTGGGCCTGGCGGGAGGGTGGCTTCTGGTATGTCATCGTCGGCTGCGGGCTGGCGGGTATCGGCGGGACGGTCTTCCTGTATCGTTCACAAGATCTGGTGAACTGGGAGTATCGCGGTCCGGTATACATGGGGAAGGCAGCCGAAACCGGCCTCTTCTGGGAGATGCCGCAGTTTCCCGCGTTTGGCGGCAAGCGGGTGTTGATCGTCAACGAGTGGCCGGGCAGCAAGCGCGGCTGGTACTGGGTGGGCAGCTGGAAGAACGAGCGCTTCGTGCCCGAGACCCCGGCCACCCTTGTTGATCTGGGTGAACATTACTTGAGCCCCTCGGTTTGCACGGACGATAAGGGAAGAATGGTTGCCTTCGGCGTCATCAAGGAGACGCGCGGCGGTGCGGATCAACTGGCGGCCGGGTGGGCCAACCTCTTTGGGCTTCCTCGCATCTTTACGTTGCGGCCGGACGGGTTGCTGGGTCAGGAGCCGGCTCCCGAGCTAGCTGTGCTGCGCGGGGCGCACCGGCAGTTCAGGAGCATAACAGTGAACGGTATGACGACAAGCGAGTCTGAGGCGCTGCGGGGGCTGGCCGGCGACAGCCTGGAGCTCGTGGCCGAGTTCGACCCCGAGAGCAGGGGGCAGCTTGGCTTCAAGCTGCGCCGTTCACCGGACGGGCAGGAGGAGACGCTGCTATACTACGACTCCGACGCCCGGCGGATATGTGTGGACAAGGAGCGTGCCTCGCTGAACCCCGATGTGGAGCGAGGGGTGCAAGGTGGGCCGTTTGCCCTCGACCCCGGTGAACCGCTGCAGCTTCGCATTTTCATCGATCGTTCCGTCATCGAGGTTTTCATCAACGGGAGGGCGACCCTCACCACCAGGGTCTATCCGACCCGGCCTGACAGCCTGGGAATCGACCTTTGCTGCCGTGGCGGGCAGGCGCTGCTGCGGTCGCTGGATGTGTGGGAGATGCAGTCGATCTAACGGGAGTGTGTCAGAGGGGTCAAGGGGTGTTCGTATGGGTCAACAGGTGCGGCACGGGAAAGAAGTGGCGCTAGTCGTAGTGTCTTTGCTGCTGGTTGCATCCATCAGCGCTCTCGTCGCAGGGGGACAAGCTGTGGCCGGTGCTGGGCTCAACACGGCCGGGGACAGCGTGGATTCTGATCTGGTAGCTTGGTGGCGGCTGGACGAGAGCGAAGGCCAGGAGGCGTTCGACAGCGTGGCGGGAGTGGCGGATTGGGTGAGCCACAACTTCGACGCGCCTGAGTGGCGGCCCGGAGTGGCGGGGAATGCGCTCCTCTTCGACGGATATTCGACGTGGATCGACCGTGTTGCTGGTAGTCAGGCGGCTTTGCAGCTGGGCAACGCCTTCACCATTGAGGCCTGGATCGCCCTTCCCTTCTACCCGGCTTCGGCCGCGCCCATCATCAACCAGTTGGATGGCTTGCCAGGCCGGCCGCCGAGCGAAGGCTTCTTCTTCGGGGTACACAATTGGGGCGGCTGGAGCTTCCAGGTGTCGATAGACGGGGCGTGGACGACCCTCTGGGGTAAGGTACCGCTGCCGAAGAAAGAGTGGGTACACGTGGCCGCCACCTTCGACGGAGAGGCAGGCCGGCTCGCACTCTACATGAATGGTAAGAACGTGGGGGAGAAAAAGTTCATGCCGGGCCAGTTCGTTCCGGCGGAAAAGGCCGAATTGATGTTGGGCCGCCATGATCAGACCCCCTTCATGCACAGGATCTTCCCCACGGGTGTGTTCCAAGGCCTCTTGGATGATGTGAAGATCTATCGGCGAGCGCTGAGCGCGGATGAAGTACGCAATTCTTATCTGGCCTACGAACCGTCCAAGGTGGGGAAACCCAATCTGGGGGTTCGCTGGGACATGTTTGCAAGTGATCCCCAGCGTCCTCAGTATCACTTCCTTCCGCCCGTCAACTGGATGAATGAGCCTCACGCTCCTCTCAAGTGGCAGGGCCGCTACCACATTTTCTACCAGCACAACCCCAACGGCCCGTACTGGGGCAACATCCACTGGGGTCATGCGGTCAGTGAGGATCTGATCCATTGGACGCATCTACCGGTGGCACTCTCGCCCGAGCCGGGGCCTGACCAGGTCGGGGTCTGGTCGGGCCGGGCAGTGGTGAATGGCGATGAAGCGGTGATCTTCTACACCGGGGAAGTCCTGCCCAACCAGGTACAAAACATGGCGACCAGCACCGATGAGTTGCTGCTCGACTGGACAAGAAACCCCGGTAACCCCATCATCCCCGGGCCTCCGCTGGGTTATCAGAT
>JBLNBY010000024.1:0-11526 GCA_050260295.1 Bacteroidota bacterium | reverse complement strand
TGGGTCGTCGATGAACTCGACGGGGGCTGGGAGACGCCGCTCAGCAGACCTTTCAATCTGCACCTGGTGCTCTGCCGGCTGGCTTCCCCATAGGCCGACGGTAAGCCGGTTCTCCACGACTTCGGCGGTGATGAGGATGGGTGAGGTCGACGAGTTCACGAAGCGGAAGTCGAGGATGTCATTGTAGACGGTCGCATCCCGTCCAGCGGGAACGTAGCCAAGCGGACGGGAATGATGCACTCTTTCCGTCACGGTCAGGAATGTATACAGGACGGCGTTGTAGAGGGTGGACGAGAGCTGGCAGATCCCTCCCCCCACGCCGTCGACCAGCTCCCCACCGACTAATTCCGGCGCAGGGAGAAACCCCGCTTCCCGGGTTCGGGGCCCGACTACCTCATTGAAGGAGAAAACTTGGCCCGGCTGGAGCAGCAGTCCATCAACCTGCCGTGCAGCCAGACGAATGTTGTGAATGCGGCCCGTCAACTCCGGGTTGAAGTAGGTAGAATACCGGCCGAGCAGGTAGTTGAGCCCCAGACCTGCGCGGGCGCTCTCGGGAAACCGGCCCTGCTCTGACAGCCCGGGCAGTGGCCGGGATTCGACGCCAGTGACCAGGCTAGTGGTGGCATGGTAGGCCCGGTGATCGGGGCTGGTCGGGACATCCAAAGCCAGATAGAGCGGCCCAACACCGGCCAACACACCGGCAACCGCTGCCAGCACGGACAGGAGTCGTCGCCGCAAGGCCCTTCCCCCCGTGCCTATTTTGCCCGCTGGCGAAGCACCTCATAGAGCAGGATTCCGCCTGCCACCGAAGCATTGAGGGACGCAACCCGGCCCAGCATGGGCAACCGCACCACTAAATCGCACAGCTGGGCAACGGTGCGCCGCATCCCTCGCCCTTCGTTGCCAACCACCGCCACCAGCGGGACTGTCAGATCAGCCTCATAGAGAGTGGTCACGGCTTCGGCGGAGGTTCCCACCACCCAGAGCCCGGCGGCTTTCAGCTGCTGCAATCCGTACGTCAGGCTGGGCAGGCGGACCACCGGCAACCATTCCTCAGCGCCGGCAGCCGCCCGGACCGTCGCCGGCGTGAGCCCGGCCGATCGTCTTTCCGTGATGAGCACGGCGTCGACACCAGCAGCCTCTGCAGTTCGCAAGAGCGCCCCGAGATTGTGAGGATCCTGGATCTCATCGAGGGCCAGCAGGAAGGGTTCGCCCCGTATCCGCCCGCCCCGGCGGCTCCGCCAACTGGCAAACCCTTCTTCGAGTGATGCCAGCAGGTCGTCCAGTGAATGGTAAGGGCGTACCGCTGCCAGTGCTACGACCCCTTGATGCTCTGTCCCGGCGATCTCGGCGAGCCTTTCGCGGTCCACCCTTTCCACGGGGACACGCCGCTGCTGAGCTGCTGCCAGCAACTGCTGCATACTCTGGCCCTGCTCCTGCACACCCCAGGCTACCAACAGCTTATGCAGCGCACGCCCTGCTCTCAACGCTTCCGCCACCGCCCGGCGGCCGGCAATTACATCCTCACCGGCCGAGACGCGCGGCGCGTCCTTCCACCCAATCTCCGGCTGCAGCATGTGCCGGTCTTGGGGGCGATCGTGGCGTGACCGATCTTGTGGTCCACTTTGGGGTCGGCCCTGTGGCCGACTTCGCGGCCTACCTTGCGACCGGCTCCGGTTCACCGGGGCGCCGGCGCGGGAGCCCCGTCTCCCTCCTGAATCCACCGGAATATCTCCTCCATACGGCCCAGTTGACCTTCGAGAAAGAGGAAACCGAAGAGTGCCTCCAACCCCGAGCTGTACCGGTACTCCCAGACCTCGGCTCCCGCCGGTATGCTGTGCTTGGGTCTGGCGTTGCGCGCCCGGCGGACGACCTCCTGCTCCGCCGGCGTCAGTCGCGGCAGAATCCGTGCCAGCGCCGCTGCCTGCGCTCCTGCCCGCACCCGGGCCACCGTCTCTTCGTGCAGCATTGCCGGTGAGGAGATGCCGGCACTCCGTCTGATCAGTTCCCGGCGCACCAGCAACTCGTAGACGGCATCACCCAGATAGGCCAGTTGCAGGGGCGAACACATCCGCGCGCAAGAAGAAGATACAGCCTCGCTGGCCGAAGCAGCATCCTTCTTTTCCCCAAACACTGCCTTGGATGCCACCGTGGTTGGTACCTTAGACCCTACCCTGGGCGTGGCCTTGGTTGCTGCCTGGGGCTGAGCCGTCAGCCCCGCCTCATGCGCCGCGGAAGCGCCACCGCGGGCCGGCCGGCGTATCTTCCACCACAATCCCGCTAGCCCCCAATTCGTCACGGATCCGGTCCGCCTGGGCAAAGTCCCGCCGCCGCCTGGCCTCTTCCCGCACCTGCAGGAGAAGCTCGATCAACCGGGCGGTCAAGGCGGCCTCTCCCGTCCCGCCAGCGCTCACTCCCTTCAGAGCTTTCCGCGGATCGGCCGGCAGAATGCCCAGCACTACCACGCCCAGCTCCCGCATGAGGTCCCGGGCCGCTACGAGCGCTGCCAGATTCTCGCCTTCCAGCGCGGCGCCACCGTGGAGAACGCCGTTGACGGTACGGGTCAGTTCAAACAGAGTGCTGATGGCAACCGGAGTATTCCAATCGTCTTCCATCGCCCGCCCGAAGCTCCCCCGAGCCGACCGGAGCGCTTCTGCCAGCGGTCCTGCCGCCGGTGCCGACTCGGTTGCGGCAGTCGTACCAACCGAATTGGACAACGCCTGGTCAAGCCGCCGGCTGAGCTCCTGCCAGCCAAGCAACAGCCGTTCCCAACCGCGCCGGGCGGCAGTGAGGGCGTCGGGGCCGAATTCCAGCTGACTCCGATAGTGAACTGCCAGCAGGAAATACCTGATGAACTCGACGGGGTATTCCTGAAGCAGCGCCCGCACGGTGATAAAGTTACCCAGAGACTTGGACATCTTCTCGGTCTTGGTGGTGACCAGGCCATTGTGAAGCCAGTAACGGACGAAGGGGGCGTCGCCAGTGTACGCCTCCGACTGGGCGATTTCGTTCTCGTGGTGCGGGAAGACCAGGTCCACGCCGCCACCATGGATGTCGAAATGATTCCCAAGATAATGCAGGGACATTGCCGAGCACTCGATATGCCAACCCGGCCGCCCCGGACCCCACGGACTCTCCCAGAAAGGTTCTCCCGGCCGGGCGGCCTTCCAGAGAGCGAAGTCGGCCGGATGGCGCTTGCCGTCTCCCACCTCAACCCGGGCTCCAGCAATCATGTCCTCCAGCCTCTGGCCCGATAGTTTGCCGTAAGCGGGGAAACTCTCCACCGCAAAGTAAACGTCACCGCCGCTCACATACGCGTGGCCCTTATCCACGAGCTTGGCAACCATCTCGAGAATGACGGGCATATGCTCACTGACTTTGGGATAGACGTCTGCCCGGCGCACCCCCAGGGCATCCATGGCCGCCAGGTACTCGTCGGCATATCGGCGTGAGATCTCCAGGGCCGGGATCCCTTCCCGCTGGGAACGGGCAATGATCTTGTCGTCGACGTCGGTGAAGTTCTGAACGTAACGGACCTGCCAGCCCCGTAAGGTCATATAACGCCGGACCACGTCGAAGAAGACCGCCGGCCGGGCATGCCCCAGGTGACTTTCGTCATAAGGGGTCACACCACAGGTGTAGATGCTGACCCGTCCCGGGTCCCGGGGGATGAAAGCTTCTTTCTGGCGCGTCAGGGTATTCGTGATCCGCAACGATTCACTACGATCGCCCACCACGCACTCCACTCCTCAACTGGATTACGTTGCCACCAGCGCCAGCGCCGCCGCTACCGCCCGCACCACCGCCACCACCGGACCAGGCCCGATGGTCAGACAGGTCCAGTATCTGGGCCGATGCCATTGCTGCCGCCAGCGGCGGCGGCGTATCGATTCCTTCCATGCTGGCCAGACTGGCCCACTCCCCCCGCCAGTGGGGGGCGCTAGCCGGCTGGATCAGCATGCGGACCTCAGCCAGCTGCCTTTCCAGCTGGTCGGCACGCTCCTGCAGCTCGCGAAACATGCGACCCACCGGGTCGGGCAGATTAGCATGGTCAAGATCAATCATACCCACGCGCTGGCCGTCCTGCACCACGACCCGTCCGGGCACACCCACCACCGTCGAGTTGGGCGGAACCTCTCTCAGCACAACCGCGCCGGCGCCGATCCTGGCATTGTCACCGACCTTGAAAGAGCCGAGAATCTTTGCTCCAGCCGCCACCACCACGTTGTTGCCGATGGTCGGGTGGCGCTTGCCCTTCTCCTTTCCCGTTCCCCCCAGGGTGCAGCCCTGATACAAAGTCACGTTCTCACCAATCTCGGTGGTTTCACCAATCACCACCCCGATGCCGTGATCGATGAAGAGTCCCGGTCCGATCTTGGCTCCCGGGTGGATGTCGATGTTAGTCATAAAGCGGGCAAAGCTGGAGATCAGCCGGGCAATGAGATAGAAACGCCGTTCGTAGAACCAGTGTGCGATGCGGTAAAACCAGAGCGCATGCAGGCCGGGATAGCAAAGGACCACTTCCAGGACACTCCTGGCCGCCGGATCCCGCTCCAGGACCGCCTGAACGTCCCGCCGCAAGGTCTGCCACCAACGCATCTGTCCCACTCCCTCCAAGATAGAAAAACCCCCGCTCGGCGATGGTCCGAGACGGAGGTCGACCGCGGTTCCACTCGGTTTCCCTGCTGCCCGGTTCACCGGCGGCACAAGGCAGTGGCAACGGAGGTCACCACCTGCCACTACCCCCACCTGCTGCCCGTGAACTGGCGACAGCTTAGGGCACTCAAACGGCTTAACGCGCCCGGAACGTCCCCATCTATTCAGGCGACTCACGTCCGCAACCACCAGAGGGCGGCGGCATAGACGCTACAGAGGCCCGCAGCCTTTTCGACAGAGCTCCTCCGGGGTGCATACCCACCGGTGTTCAAACCCGGGGCTGCTTCCAGCCGCTGACAACCCCTCTCTGCGGGTACACCGGGGGCTCTCCCCCTCACTGGATTTGGCGAATGTTAAGGAACCAACTTAGGATTCTTGAGTCGAGTGTAGCCGTTTCTCCCCGGACTGTCAATGAACGGTAGGCCCTGAATCGGAAGCGAAGAAGTTGACACGAGGGAGGCGGTGGCGTAGACTCAAACTAGCAAAGCTGGTCCAGATATCCTGGCCACGTGAGATTTGTCACTCTCGACAAAGGCAAACCCGCCGAAAGACGGGGACGCAAAGCCACGGGTCTACCGGGCGGAAGCCGCTTATGGACTGCAATGCAGGCTGGGTTTCCTCCCTACGATAGCCGGGCTGCCGAAAGGGTGGTCAGTTTTGGCCTCTTCTCCGTCGACGAATATTAGTCGGCGGTTCCGCACTGTTTTGGCCGCAGGAGTCGTCCTCCTTGGGATGTTCGGCCCGGTACTGCCGCGGCAGGCAAGGTTTTTGCCAGTATCAGACGTCGCACAGGCCCAAACGGCGACTGCGGTTGCCACTCTTAATGTGGTGATCTCGCCGGTTACCATGGTCGAACTGGCACAGGCCAGTCCTCCTCGCTTCGTCGCGTCGAGTAACAGCGGCGATTACTTCCTGCCTCGTGCCATTCACCTGCAGGTCCGGAGCAACGTTCCCTGGCAGGTGAGCCTGATCACCTCCCAGCAACTGCGGGCGCTAATTCCGGAAAGATCGCAGAACGGTCAGGATGACGAAAATGGGTATCGTGTCGTGCCGGGACCTCGTGCACTGCTTTTCTGGGCTCCCGAAGGCAGCTCTTCCTGGCAACCCCTCGTACCCGGTGAATCGGTGATCGTAACGCCTCTTTCCCCGCCGGTCGCTCAGACCGACCTGCATTTCGACTTGCTCGTGCGCCCCGCCCCCGGGGAGCAGTTCGAACCCGGTGTAGTCTATCAGGTTGAACTGCTAGTGCAAGCAGCCCAGCAGTCCTCCATCTGACCCATCCATGTCACCTACCGGCCTGCCGCGCCTCCCACTTGTACGGACTCAGAACGTCCACTCGATTTCTTGAACGTAGGCTGATGCCGGGAGAAGCAATCCCGCGCGGCTTTCTCCCGGGGCAAGGCTCAGTATCAGTTCGACTGGTTTGGTCTTATCTACAGTTGGAGGCAAAGTTGCGGGATCCGCGACGAGATGCCATTCGCCCGGGTAAACGTCGTAGAAGGCAAACGTTCCGTCGCCCGCAGTGAACGTACTAAACGGAGTTCCCACCAGCTGCAGGAAGACCCCACCCAGGCCCGGCTCCCCGCCGTCCTGTCTTCCGTTGCCATTTGCATCGAGGAAGAGAAGCCCGGCAAGGGAGCAGAGCCTTACCAGGGCAAAGTCCACCACATTACCTTCGCGTCCGGCCTTGAGTTCAACCACCCGCCGCGCTACTGCCCCGGGAGCCAATCCCAGCTCCAGAGGGATGCTCGCCAGATCCAAAGCGATCTGGTGCCGCCCAGCTCCCAGGAGCTGCACTCTATATCGCCCGTCGGCGTCGGTTCGGACCGCCGCCCTCTCATCCACCATCAGCGTCGCCTCGCCCACTCCCTCGTCTCCCTGGTCGAACCGGCCGTTTCCATTGTTGTCAACGAACACGCGCCCGGAGAGGAAGACCAGGTTGGCAAGGTCCTCTTGCCCGGCCGCGGTCGCCGGGCCGCCCGTCCGGACGGGCGGTTGCCCCAGCTGTACCGGCACTGTCCAGCGGCCCTCCAGCCGCCATTCCGTCGCCTGGCTGCTGCGTGGCGACGCGGCATACGCCAGCAGCAGTGAGATGTCTCCGGCCGGAGACGACCGTTCCCACTTGGTCTCCAGCTTCACCCGGTCGAGAACCGTTTCATGCCCTGCACCGGGAGCGCCGACTTCGCGGGCAGGGGCATAGGTCAGACCCCCCTTTAGAGATAGGCGACCACCGGCGACGGCATGCGGACTTGTGAACGTTACGTTCGTGGCTATCTGGGTCGGGACGCTTTGCTCGGCGTTTCGATTCCGCCAGCTGACGCTGCTTTCCAAAACGAAAGGCCAGCCCGCCAACTGGCCGCTTCCCGTGAGGGTGAAGAGCCCCGTGCGCTCGCCCCTTTCCCGATCACTGGCCAAGGGATCGTCGGTATCGAGACGCAGCGACAGCCCGGGCCAGACAGGGGGATTCCAGATGAGCATGAGCCGCCGGCTGGCCGGGACAGATGAGGAGGCCCGGCTCTCCCTTTCAGTGGAAGCCGACCATTGAAGCCACCCCACTCGTCCCGAGATCTCGCCTCCTATCCTCAGCTGGGTCACGCTTCCGTCGACGTACCGCTTCACGCTTCCCGACAGCCCGGCACGGTAAGAAGGCCGGATGCGATCCACGGTGGAGGTAACCGACCAGAGCGGCAGGTCCTCCCGATCGGCGTTTAGCGGGGCGAAAGCCTCGCTACGGAAGGTGCCGAGGGCCGACCAACCCCAGCCATTCCCCCGGTACTCCAGCGCCAGTTCTGCGCTCCCCCCTCCTCCGGCCCAGCCCAGACTGAGCTGCGCCTTTGTCCTGTCGGACCACGCTCCCCCGATTTCGGCCGCGAGCCCCGCCGCCTGCCCCCGCGTCCCGGTCAACGCCGCGGCGGTCTCCAGTTGCAACTGGCGGATCCACCCCTGCCCCGGCCCCTGCTTGTGCTCCCACCGGGCCGTGACGATCGGCGGCATCCCGGGAGCAGATATTACGTCAGCTTCCAGGCTGGCTCCCTTCATGGCGGCAGAACGTTCCCATGCCAGTCTGTCGGCAACCGTCTCGGCCAGCAGTAAGCTTCCTGGCAGCTTTTCGCGGCCGGAGAGCGTGATCCTGTAGTCCCGTGCATAGACGACCAGTTTACCCTGCTCGAGACGGAGCCCTAAGCCGGCAGAAGCGTTCTCCACCGGCCAGGCCAAGGCGAAATTAGCAGCAAGCTGCCAGGGCAGGCCCCCGGTCACGCCATGTAGTTCTGGCTGGAGACCAAGCGATGACTGCCCGTTGGCGCTGAATTTCCAGCCAATCCGCCCAGAGAGCCAGCTTGTGGCCCCTTCCTCGCTTGGCTGATACTCTGTCGGCGTTTCGGACAGCGAATGGCTCGTGCTCTGGACAGGGGAACCGGCAGCGGTGGCATTCTGAGCCATAAGGCTCAGAATGGTGAGTAGCAAGGTAAACACGCTTGCGTGCGCTCTGTTACTACTACTGCCCGGGCTGCGGAGGGACACGATGATTCAGGCGGCCGCCGGCGAGCTTAGCTCCCCCGTAGTCGAAAAGAGCAATAACCTGGTAATCGCCGGCGGGTAAGGCCTCCGGTAGGGACACAGTGAAAACACGAGTCGCATCGGGCAACACCGTAGCTGCGGCTTCGTTTATGGGTAGCTGGTAGAGCAGACGGTCTCCCTGACGAACTTCCAGCTTCCCCGCGGGCCGCAAGTGTACGTTGCCCGTGTTCTTCACCTGCACCTGAAACGAGGGCGGCTGTGCGTCCCCGGAACTGAGCGGGCGAGAAACTTCGCGCAGATCGGTCACGGCAAGGCCCGGCGCCGGTGCTCCAATCTGAACGAATACCTTGATGGCCACCGCTCCCGCAATCATGATACCCCCAGCGCGGGACGGAAGTGCCTGGGACTGGGCCACGATCATGCTGCGGTACTCTCCGCCGATCCCGGTCCCCTCAGTTGCCGGCACCGAGATCGCGTACCGGACGGTAAACGTACCTTTGGCCGGGACGTCAAACTCCCGCGGGCTCACCCGTACCCAGGCCGAAGCAGAGCGAGGCAGGCTCGCCGCGGGGGCCAGCTGGAGGTCGCCGTCGGGACTGATCTGCCAGTCCGTCAAAGCCGTCGTAAAATGCAGAGTTTCGTCGGTGCCGTTGTATACCTGGAAGATGCCGCTCACCGACTTGCCGGCCGCGGTCTGGTGCTCAAGCTCAAGGGGGTAGGCTCCTATAAGAAACGAAGCCTCGGCCGCCCGGCCCGAGCTTGCGGTCGCGGCCAGAAGAGCCGCAAGTACGGTCAGGAAAGCCGCACAGCGGATTCCTAAGCGTATCACGGCCCGCCGGTCTCTCTCCCGCCCTATGACTGACCCGGGGTATCTCATGGTGTCTTGCTCACTCCCTACCCGTGTTCGCTAAAGCAGCAGCTGCACCATTCAGTTCGTTACCGCGGTGAAGGATATGAACCCCTGGTAAACGGATGGACCGGTATACTCCCATAGATTACGGATGCGCACGTCCACCCCGAGCAATTCCACCGGCCGGCCCGGGCGGGTCCACATATAGATGGGACGGCCGCCTTCCGGCAGAGTCTGGTAGTCGGGTAAGAGCGAGTCTCGGCCTATCACCCGCACTTGCACGTCTTCCCGGCGCAGAGCAGGAGTACCGGGCTTGTATGAGGCCCAGATCACAATGTCCCGCTTGCTGTTGGATAGCAGCAGGAGCAGAATTCCATCAAGCCCGGTCCGTTCCACGTACCCCTGCTCCATGTCGGCCTGGTCCACGTCCACGACCAACCAGGACGTGAGCACCTCCAACCAGACGATCTCTTCCGCCAACGCACCCACGGTCTGACTAGCCTGTTGGGAGGCCGCTTCTACTCTGGCCGCCCCCATCCCCGCTCCCATCACCCATCCTGCAGGAAGAAAGAGGGCGAGGAGTACGGCCGCCAGCTCAGCCTGCGGCCGCCGCGCTGATGCCCGACGCTTTGGTCCGGATTCAAGCAGATCTGCCTGAACCTTCCACCCCTGCCCCACCTGTACCATCCGCCCTTCCCTTCGGTGAACCAAAAGGGCTTGTAGCGATGCCTGGTACTCCCCGGGGGAGTACCGGCACTACAAGCCCCCGCCTCCACCCACCGCTATTCCTAATTGGTGGAAATCATGAACGTGAGCGTGTTGCTGTAGGTCCCTTCCGCATACTCCCAAAGGTTTTGGATCTTGAGGCTGAGGTATACGCTGGTCCAGCTCGGCTGCCTCGCAGAGACACTCCAAATGGTCTGAGCAGCATCAGCATTACCAGCAATCGCGGCCCAGTCCGTGACCTGCGACCCAGAGGATCCACTCTTGATCAAAAGATCCGCCAGGGCAATACCCGGGTTTCCGGCGCTTCCGTATACCTTCAGCGTAGCACCGGCTGTGCTGTTGGTCCGTACTTGAACCTCCACAGCGTCGTCGGCTTCGAGATAACCCTCTGCCATGTCTGTGTCCTTAGGAGTAAGCGTAAGCGTGTTGGTAACAACGTTGAGCTGGGCAAACTTGGACATGCTCACCTGCAGGGTGGATGTCCCTTGCATAGCCGCCAGGGCCGGCACGGCCGCCCCGGCCGCCGCCACCAGCAGCAAGACCAACAGACCTCCCACTGCACGACTCCCACGAGACTTCATTGAACTACCGCCTCCTCTACGCTTCGCTGTTGTTGTAAGCGGGCTAAGCCGCCCGTTCACTGCTTTTGTTATGAAAGATCAGGAAATCACTGGTCCTCAGTCTCCAATTCATACAGAATTCGCACCTGATAGGAGCCCGGCAAGTCCTCCCAAGTCACCCGCAGCCGCAGGTCCACGTCGACCGATACCGGAGTCGCGCCGGTCGGCCCGCCGGAAGCAATCAAGAACCGTTTGCCCTTCGTAAACTGAGTGTAGCTGCCGGATGGAGTTCGGAATTCCAGTTGCCGGATCGGGATCACCCGCGTCAAGTCCTCCGCGGCCACCAGGTCATCCTCCACCCGAGCGTACAACTTCCAAGGGGTATTGCTCCGGAGTACCAAACGGCTAGCTTGAGGCAATTCGCGATAGGTATCATCATCACCTGGTTGCACACGACCGAAGGAAACGAATGGGTTCGTGAGGTACAGCTCTGCTGAGGCGCCGTTTACCGCTTGAACGTTAAGGATCCTACCCGTACCTGTGCTGTCCGCGGAAGGCGCGGCCAAGAGTACACCGCTTCGCCCCCCGGGCGCGCTGCGGCCTCCGTCAGCCAGGCCTACGCTCCAGCGTCCCAGGGCGAACGCAGCCACCAGCAGCAGGAGTAGGGTGCGGTAGCGCCTCATCGCCGTCAGCCAGCCTTCCTTCCAGCACAGTCAAATTATGCTATTCAATGGCCTTAGTCTACCCACAGAAGGGTACGAAAGTCAAGACGGCATAAGCTCGCCCCCATGTGAGTTCACCCTCTGCGAGCAACTGCAGCAGCCCCGATCCGGGCGCTCAACCGGACAGGTCGCCGGCTTTCGAGCTGCACGGCAACCTCGCGGTAGGCAGCCGACCCTGGCACGTCCGGTGCGTACTGGATTATGCTCTGGCGGGCCTGGGCCGCCTCCTGGAAACGGACACTCCGGTGAATGGGGGGCTGCAGAACTGGTAATCCATTACTCAACTCACCATAGAGCCGGTCGAGAATCTCCCGTGAATGGCGGGTGCGGGTATCGAACATGGTTGGGAGGATCCCAGCCAGTCGAAGCTGGCTGTTGAGCTCCAGCCTGACCCGCCCCACCAGCTTGAAGAGAACTTCCATCGCCCGCCACGCCAGAAACTCGCAGGAGACCGGAATCAGGATCTCGTCAGCGGCGGTGAGCGCGTTGATCG
>JBLNBY010000023.1:0-16683 GCA_050260295.1 Bacteroidota bacterium | reverse complement strand
ATCATCGCCGCAGGTCCTGATGCAGTCCCTACCCCGCTCCCCGCCGCCCGGGCCACCTGCGCTGCCTGCGCTGTCTGCGCCGGCTCCATCTGCAGTACCGCCTCGATGCCCCGGCAATGGTCTTCGACGTAGATCCAGTCCCGCACGTTCTGACCGTCCCCGTACACGGGCAAGGGCTTGTCCTCCAGCGCGTTGCTGATCATCAGCGGAATAAGTTTCTCGGGGAACTGGTACGGCCCGTAGTTGTTCGAACACCGGGTCACAATCACTGGAAAGCCGTACGTGCGCCAGTACGCCCGGGCCAGTAGATCCGCCCCGGCCTTGCTGGCCGCATACGGGCTGTTGGGCGCGAGCGGCGTACTCTCCTCAAAGCGTGCGTCCAGATCGTCTAGCGGCAGCGATCCGTACACCTCGTCCGTTGATACGTGAATAAATCGCTTCACCCCGTGCCGCCGCGCCGTGTCCAGCATCACCTGCGTGCCCAGCACGTTGGTGCGCACAAACGCCCCGGCATCGGCGATGCTCCGGTCCACGTGCGACTCCGCCGCAAAGTGAACCACCGCCTCCACCGGCCCACCCAACTCGGCCCGCGCCCAATCAAAGGCTCGCTCCACGGCCTGCGCATCGGCGATGTCCGCCCGGACAAAGCGGTAACGCTCATCCTTCTCGCAATCGGCCAGATTCTCCAGGTTGCCCGCGTACGTGAGCGCGTCCAGGTTCACCACCGCATCCGCCGGATGCCGCCGCAGGTAGAACCGGATGAAGTTGCTTCCAATGAACCCTGCCCCGCCCGTGACCATTAGAATCATTCCGCCTAGCCCCTATACTGCGGGCCACCCTCGCGTCCGCAAGGATCCCACCCGCCTGATAGTTCAAACATCTCCGTAGCAGGAAGTGCCCCAGCCCCGATTCCCACCGGCTCCGTAGGCCTCACTTGGACTCGAAAGACTGGTTGGCTGCCGCAACCTCCGCCCTTGATGCATGCCGCACGCGGTCACCGGTCAGGTCGTGTGCTGGAAGGCGCGCGGCCTTCCCTAGTGAACTACTCGCTTGCTCCGGAGTAAGCATCACCGCAATCGTTTGAAGAATGATCTTGAGATCGAGGAGTGGCGACCACAGGAAAATGTAGGCAAGCTCATACCGCAGCTTGTCCTCCGCAGGCGTATCGTACCGCCCTCGAATCTGGGCCAAGCCGGTGATGCCAGGTTTGACCAAGTGGCGTAGGTCATATCCTTCGATGGTCGTGCGGAACTCCGCCTCGAACTCGGGGCGCTCAGGCCGAGGGCCCACGAGGCTCATGGTGCCCTGCAAAACGTTGATCAGCTGGGGAAACTCATCTAGCCGCAGCATGCGCAGCCAACGGCCCACCCGTGTAATCCGGGGGTCGTTTCCAGCCGCAATGACCGCCCCGGTGTGGGCCTCGGCATCTGGCACCATCGTTCGGAACTTAAGAACGTCGAAAACACGTCCGCCCTTGCCGACCCTAGCCTGACGGAAGATGACGGGCCCTGGAGAATCCAGCCTGATAGCTAGCGCGATCACGGCAAGAAACGGCGACAGCACGACTAAACCGATCAAGCTCAAGACCACGTCCGCCATCCGCTTGATCATGGGCCAAGGCCACCGACATGCACGGGGATAGATCGACAGCATGAGCCGATCGCCATCTTCCATAAACCCAGCCGAAGCTAGGATGAGCTCATATGCCTCGGGAAGCAACACGATCGGTGAGTGACGGTCGTGCACTAACCGTGACATCATATAAAGCAGTTTCTCAGAACCATACCCCCGCCCGTCGACAGCGCTGCAAAGATCACGGGCCATGAGTTCCGGACCTGCGACGATAGAGTCGCGAGGGCAGCCATCTTCCCCGCGTAGCCTGCCTCCTGATGGCAGATTCCGAAGGACTGACTCTGAAGATGGAGCAGTCTGGTCGGTCGTAAACCTACTAAGGACCCGGAGGGAGAACTCTACAGCCATGAGCCCAGCCCAGGTAAACGTCAGGGCGAGTGGGAAGGTCAACCGTGGGACACTGGTAAGACCAAGAGCATACAGGGCAGCCATTCCCGACACCGTGGCGGAAAGGCTGACCACCAGTGTGGAATAAAGGCTTGCCAGAATGGGCCTGAGAGTTCCCCAGTAATCAATTAGGAAAGCCCCAGCCAACGCGCCAAGAAGCGCAACTGGGACCGCCCCTCCCAGTTGCCCCCAAAGGTGTGGGGGCACGTGGCCGCGCCAACGAACCCAGAGTGCGAAGACGTAAGCCAAGGCAACGACCACAGGAACGCCTACCGCTCTCGTGACTAGTCTGCAATGATCGTCCCTGTTCCTTATGCCCATGGAAAACTCCGTGCCCCTTTAATACTGGTGTAGAGTAACGCCTAGTGTAACCCACCTGGCCTGTGTCGTGATGAACAACCGCCGAACCGCCGTATCGTCTGCCAGCACTTACTACCCCTGCGGATACGCTTCACCTTATGGGTCCCTCGACGTAACAATACGATCTGGCTGACCCGCTGATTGTGGGCTCAATCGCAGTTGGATAACTTGTCCGCTCCCACACCTTGTAGCCAGTGTCTAGACTTTCTCACGTTTTCCGCAGGGAACTAGGGATGCCCGGGACCTTGGCGCAACACCAAGCCACCTCTCGTGTATACTGACTCCGGAGATCTAGACACTAGAGGCTAGGGCTCCAAGCTATAATAAGGTCATGAGAAGAAGGCACTATTCCCCCAGTCTCAAGGGATGGTTCTGAGATGCTCAAGAAGTAAAGCCCGGCCAAGCTGGCGTATAGGCCCTCAGGGACGGCTATAAAGCGAAACCTTAGAAGCTTTATGAGGAGATCGCACGCTTGACGACCCAGATCGAGTCGTTCGAATAAAGCATCTGAATTCCCCACAGTGAGCTGGTGCCTCGTCGAGCGGAGAGATGACCGGACCCTTCCGATTTTGAGCCAGGCTAAACTGTTAAGGCTGAACCGTTGGAGCTTGCATTACAAGCCGGGTATTGCCGCGTGCCTGCACCGACAAGGGCTGCAAGTGGGCCGTAAGTGGGTGACCCAGTACGTGTGAGAAGTGGGGATCGAGCCCCTTTTTCCGAAAGTCAACTCGAGCCGACGCAACCAGGAGCAGCACGTACACCTTCACCTGCTCAGCAGCGTACGGTCGACTTGCCCGGCTAAGTGTGGGGCATCAGCATTACCTAGATCCGGTTGCAGTCGGGAGGCACGCCAGCAAATCGGTCAGTACATCGCCTTCCACAACATCCAGCGACCTCACTAGTCACTAGGATAGAGATCACCAGCCGAGGTGCACTTCAACAAATACCTCACGAGTACAGGCCTTGCAGAGCCAAGGTCCCCTAAGGTTCCTCCACCACCCACACCTGCCGCCTGCTCAACGGCCGAGGCTCTTGCTTGAGGAGGTGGTAGCCATTTGACGCTTGCTGGAGAACCGTGCTGGTCACGTGGTGTGTAGAGACCCTTTCTCTGGCTCAGACTGCTCTGACAGCCACTCTGCGAACCGCCGGAGCCCGGACTTGAGCGGGACCGACGGTGCGTAGCCAAGCTCGGCACGGGAGTGGCTCAGGTCGGCCCAGGTGCGGCGCATGTCGCCTGGCTGGTTGGGAAGACGTTCAATGATGGGCTCCCGCCCGAGCGTCTCTGCGAGGAGCTCAATGAGTGTCTTGAGCTTAACCGGCCGGTCGCTCCCCAGGTTGAAGACTCGATACGGCGCTGTGCACTGCACTGCGTAACTACCCCTGCCTGATACAAGACCCTCCCACTCCATTGCCCGCTCGATACCGTCCACGATGTCACTCACGTAGGTATAGTCCCGTTCGCTTGTCCCATCTCCGTACACTGGGATGGGCCGCCGGGCCAGCATGAGCCTCGCAAACTTGTGGATGGCCAGATCTGGCCGCTGCCTCGGCCCGTACACCGTGAAAAACCGCAGCGTCACGACCGGCAGCCCGAACGCCGCCGCAAAACTCTCGCACAGCGCCTCCCCCGCCGCCTTGGTCGCCCCGTACGGCGACGCCGGCTGCAAGATGGGGTCGTCCTCGGTAAACGGTACCTTCTCATTACCCCCGTATACCGAACTTGATGACCCAAACACGAACCGCCCGACCCCGTATTTCTGGGCCAACTCGAGCAGGTTGACTGTGCCCATTACGTTCACGTCGGCGTAGCCCCGGGGGTCCGTGAGCGAGGACCGCACCCCGGCTTTCGCCGCCAAGTGCACCACGATCTCGGGCCGCACCTCTCGGAACACGTGCTCCGTCGCGGCCCGGTCCCGGATGTCCGCCTCGAACAACGCTATGACCCCGCTCGCCACATGCCGCTCGATGTTGGCTCGCTTCACGGTCGGTTCGTAGAACGGGTCGAAGTTGTCCATTACCGCCACCTGGTCGCCCCGCTCTACCAGCCGGTCGACCAGGTGACTCCCGATAAACCCCGCCCCGCCCGTCACCAGAACGCGCCGTCTACAGGGGAGCGCCCTCTGATCCCCTGTCATCGCCCGATCCCCCAGTACCAGAAGCCCAGGCGCTCGAGGGCCTCTCGGTCGAGCGCATTGCGACCGTCCACCACGAACCGCCCCCGCATTGCCGCCGCCACCGCCTGCCAATCCACGTGCAAAAACTCGTCCCACTCCGTCATGAGCACTACCGCATCGGCGCCTTCGACCGCCGCTACCGCCGACGTTGCATACTCCACCCCGGCCGCCTCGAGCTCCGGGTACTCCCGCTTGGCCCGGTCCAGGCCCACCGGGTCGTACGCCCGCACCCGGGCCCCCATCCCAGCCAGCATGTTCGCCACGTCCACCGCCGGCGCATCCCGTAGGTCGTCCGTGTTGGGCTTGAACGTCAGCCCCCACAGCCCGATGGTGCTTCCCCGGATTACCTTTAGCGCTGCCTGCAGCTTGTCGACGACCACCCGCCGCTGCCTCTCGTTCACCCGCAGCGTTCCCGCCGCCAGTGGCATCTCGTACCCGTACTCCTTCCCGAGCGCCAGAAGCGCCCGCACGTCCTTGCCGAAGCACGACCCGCCCCACCCAGCGCCGGCCCCCAGGTACCGCCCGCCGATGCGCCGGTCGAGCCCCACCGCCCGCATCACCTCGGTTACGTCCGCTCCGACCCGCTCCGCAATCCCCGCCATCTCGTTGGCGAACGACACCTTCATCGCCAGAAACGTGTTAGCCACATACTTGCACAGCTCGGCGCTGGTCGGCGTGGTCGTCAAGAACACCGGCAGCCCCTGCCCGTCTGCCCTCGCCAGCCCCTTCGGCGGCGGGAAACTGCCCTCCAGGATGGGCTGGTACAGCCGCCGTAGCCGTTCTACCGCCCCGCCGTCCTCGGCCCCGACCACGATCCTGTCGGGGTAGAGAGTGTCGTAAAGGGCCGATCCTTCCCTGAGGAACTCCGGGTTGGAGGCGACCGCCACCTTAGCCGCCACCCCGCGCCGCGCCAGCCCCTCCCGCACGATGGCTTCCACCCGCCGTGCGGAACCTACGGGCACCGTCGACTTATTGACGACCAGCGTGTTGACGCCCGCCGGCAACTGCTCCGCCACCGCCCGGGCCGCTTCCTCCACGTAGTGCATGTCTGCGTCGCCGTTCTTCTGCGGCGGCGTACCCACGCAGATGAGCACCACGTCCGCCCCCGCTGTCTCTGGCGTCAGCTCCACGTCGAAGCGCATCCGCCTGCGCACCTCGGCGAAGAGCTCGTACAGGCCCGGCTCGTGCAGGGGCGGCTTGCCCGCCAGCAGCGACTCAATGACCGACTTCTTCTTGTCGATAGCCGTGACCTCGTGCCCCAGGTACGCCAGCGCCACCCCCGTGGTCAGCCCGACGTACCCTGCTCCGATGACCGTGACTCTCATTTCATACCCACCTCCGTGTTACGGCACGGTCAGCCGTTGCGTTTCGCGAGTACCATGGTGCGCCGCCAGAACGGCTTCGTAGACAGACATCGTCTCATCGAACATCCGCTCGAAGGTGAAGTGGCGCTCATACCGGCTCCGCCCCGCTTGCCCCATCCTGACCCGCAATTGAGGAGACTGAATCAGGCGCAACAGCCGATCCCGCAGAACCGCGACATCCCCGCGTGGCACCAGGAAGCCGGTCTCCCCGTCGGCTACCGCTTCCCTTACCCCCCCGACATCCGAGGCAACCACCGGCAGCCCAGCACGCATCGCCTCAAGGATTGTTCGGGGAAGCCCCTCCCACTTCGAGCTCAAGACAACGACCTGAGCCCTTGCGAGCAACTGCGCCACGTCCTTCCGTGCGCCCAAGAATCGCACGCGGCGGACCAAGCTGAGATCCTCAACTCTCTTCTCCACAGCCTTCCGCCACGGACCGTCACCGATGAGCTCAAGCTCCCATGAAACATCGATCAGGCCTGCTAAGGCGTCCAGCAAAGTGAAATGGTCTTTCTGGGGCTCAAACCGTGCCACCATGGCAAGGCGTGGCGGCCCTTCGCTCGGTCTTGCGAAAAGACTCGAAGGAACATCCGGCACCCCATTGTGGATAGTAACCAGCCGCTCGGGAGCTGCCACCCGATGTGCCAGGGCAAGCTCACGGTCGTGGTCTGAGACAGTAATTATTCGATCAGCCAACGGGGCAACCAGTCTTTCGGCACAAGCGTAAAGACGACGCTCGCGTTCCGGCACTCCTTCGGTAAAGGCCCATCCGTGGGCCGTGAAGACCACTGGCAACCCCAAACTCTTTGCCGCAAGTCTGCCAATCCATCCCGCTTTCGAAGAGTGGGTAGATACTAAGTCGGGCCGGATAGCACGGAGGTGTTGACGCAGTTCGGCCACTGCCCAGAGGTCGTGGCACGGGTGAACGGGACGCACCAGATGGTGAAGGCTCCGGTAAGGAACACAGCAGGCCGCAAGCTCATGGGTGAAGGGCCCTTCGCCCCCGGTCAGGACGTCCACCTGATGCCCGCGTGCCAAATGTGAAAGGGCAAGGTCCCGAACGTGCACATGGGCGCCTCCGATGGCATCTGATCTGGTAATGATATAGGCTATCTTCATGCAGACAGACTCCCTCGATGTCTGTGTGGGTGGTCGTCGATGTGTATGGTCTCGGCTAGACCCATGAGCCCCTCACTGATTCTCGGGTGCTCAGGTAATCCGCAGTCCAGCTTCACTGCTCGCATATATGCGAAAAGGAACCACAACCATGGATACCAGAAGTTCGATATGACCGCGTAGTGCGCGTAGCTAGCGAACAGGCTGTACAGCATCACGCCACGCAGAGGTGAGTCAAGTCTCATTGCTTGCCGTACCTGTAGCATCAGCAATGCGAGAAGCATCACTGTTCCTATAACCCCGGTCTCCGCCCCTAGCTCTAGGTACCAACTAATCGCCCCTTGTGCCGAGCCAGGCCCGGCTCCAAAAGCGGGGTGGGACTGCCACAACATCCACGCTCGTACCCACTTCGCTACCCTATCAGACAGGGATACATTGTCCAGGCTCAGTTTTCCAGAAATCATCTCGGAAAGAACGGCGGCAGGATGGCTTCCCAGGAGAGACCACAACAGGAGAAGCCCGCCCAGTACAGCTCCAGCCAGCACCAGCACGCGACGCAACCGCCTGTCTAACAACCCCGCCGCGACAGCTCCAACGGCCGCGGACACCACGCCGGCGCTACTGAACGTCGTGACGAACGCCAAAAGGACGAGGCTCGCTAGCCATCGAGCCGTACGTGGCCCGTAGTGTTGCCACGCACGCAGCAAGGCGAGCGGCGCCATCGTATTCAGATACAATGCAAAATGGCCAGGCTCTTCAGCGAACGAACGCGCACGAATCCACCTCCCCATGAAAGTTGGGTCCCCGATTTGGACCAGTGGTCTTGGTACATACGAGTCCAAGGGAAAGCCCACGAAGTTCTTCAGAGTGAACTCCAGAAGTGCGAAGGCCGCGGCAAGGAACACCCCATAAACGATAAACGAATCAATGCGCTGTCGGTGCTTGACGTTCGTCCAAAGCATAAGAACTGGAGAGTAGTAGTACAACAGGATAACTGCCAGGTAAGCTAAGGCGTGCGACCATCTCATGTCACTGTTGCCGCCGTTTACAAGCGTAGACAGGCCCACGACCACCAACAAGAGCCATAGCGCCGCATCGTCTACCGTCAGCCGCGGGCCGCGCAGGGTCGGGCGGATTGCTGCCGTAACGCTCACAGTAACTAAACCAAGCAGCGACACCAGTATTGGTATCGGCAGCACGCCAGTCACTGCGAACGCACTCGTCATGCTGAGGGTCAGCACATACAACCTAACCCACATACGCACTCCAACTAAAGATGTAGTGTGACACTCAGGCCACCATTAGCGTTCTCTCGTAGACCTGTAGCAACCGCTCGCAATGTGCATCAATGGAGAACAGACCCGCCCTCTGTCGTGCCCCTTCACCCAAGGCCTGTCGAAGCGCTCGGTCTCCAAGAAGCAGCTGAAGCGCTGCACCAAATTCCCTGGCATCGTTAGGCTGCACGAGAAGACCGGACCTGCCCTGTTCAATGACTTCGCGCAAACCCGGAACATCCGACGCAACTATCGGTAGGCCCATGGCCATGGCTTCGAGTGCACTCAGCCCAAAGCCCTCACGGGTGGAGGGCACTGCGACAACGTCCACCTCGGCCAGGACCGACGCGACGTCGGCAACTCTCCCTAGGAATCTCACACGATTCGATACCCCGAGCTCGCCTGCCCGAGACTCCAGATGCCCACGTAAAGCTCCATCGCCAGCTACAACCAGCTGAGCACCAGGTACGTACGTCATGGCCTCAAGCAATACTTCATGGCCCTTCTCCGGGCGAAGCTCCCCTAGGACCGCAATGACGCCACCACCAGGTGATTCACATCTGGTTTTGGCATCTTTCGCCTTCACTCGTAGGCGCTCAGGCGAAAATCCATTAGGAACAACCTCGATGCGGTGTCGGACCTCCGGAATCCAGGCGGCCAGGGCATCCCGTACGCCCTCACTGATGGCTATTACCTTGTGGTAACCTGCGTACACTCTCTTCTCCACAGACCGAAGAAAAGCCCATCGTCGCCTGTTGTTCCACGTTGAGTGTTCGGTGGTTACCAGCACGTTCGCCGCCAACGGGATCACTGATGGGTAATACTGAGTCGGAAACAGGTGAAAGTGGGCGACGTCCGGATGAAGGTCTCGAGCAGTCTTGTATACCAATGCCGGGAGCCTGGGCGACCTGCTGCCGCCCGGTGCCAGCCGGACCTGTACCCCCGCGGCACGGAGCTCGTTCAACCATGGCCCGAAAGCTCCGTCGGAGGAGCTTACGACAGTAACACTCATGCCTCGCTTCTGAAGACCCTTTGACTCATCAATCACTACTCGCTGTGCGCCACCCACCGATAGGTTAGCGATCACTTGAAGGATACGCATAACGCACCAACTCCCTAATCGCCTGCCGACCTCGCACGAGCACCTTTGAAGGGTTCAGTAAGACTCTCGTGTATATCCCGTAGCTCCATCGAAGCAATCTAGTCCCGATACCCTCCGACACGCCCAGCGCGCTCCGGATCTCCTCCATTTCACGACCGAGAGACTCCTTGCCTCTCATAGAGAGCGAGCCAGCGTGGCGTCGGAACTGGGCTACAACAACCCGGATATGGCGTATGGTGCACCCGGCGACAGCAACCCTGGCGAAAAACTCGAAGTCACCGGCGTACCGTAGCCCTGGGTTGAAGAGCCCCGCCTTCGCGTGTACGTCGCGACGCCAGAATGTAGCGGGTTGTGGAATTACAGACCAGGGCATGAGTACATACAACTTTGCGTTGAAACGAGGTGCCCTCTGCCTGAAGAGACGCCGGCCCGTCTCGTCAATGACCTCTATATCGCCGTATACCATATCAACGTCCTGGTGGGCTGCGAGGAATCCAACTACGGTTCTGACCGCTCCAGGCACGAGTAGGTCGTCTGCGTTCAGATATGCCAGCAGGTCGCCCTGCGAAGCCCGGATGCCCGCGTTAATCGCACCGTACATTGTGGAACCTGGCTCTTGAAGAACGCGCACCATCGGGAAATTGGATACAACACTCAGGGTGTCATCGACCGATCCCCCATCTACGACAATGTGCTCAATCCTCGGATAGTCTTGCTCTTCGACGCTTCTCAAAGCGGTCTCCAGGTATCTTGCTGCATTCAGCGTAGGGGTGATAATGCTCACCAGGGGCTGCCGATCTAGTTTCGCCCCCCCCACATCTCCCGAGTTCGGTCTGCTACACATGCGAGCTCCTTGACCCGATCGAGGTAAACCAGTCGTAGGTAGCCTTTATTCCCTGGGACAACTTGATCCTCGGGCGCCATCCTAGCGCGTCGAGCCTTGTCACATCGAGAAGTTTCCTTGGCATTCCGTCCGGTCGCGAGGCATCGTACTCGATCCTACCGGTGAAGCCAACGACCCTCGCCACAAGTTCCGCCAGGTCCTTGATGGACAGGTCCTCGCCAGTCCCCACGTTGATCGGCATATCATGGTCATAGCTCTCCATCAGGAGAACGCAAGCATCAGCGAGGTCGTCCACGTGCAGAAACTCCCTGCGAGGACTGCCCGATCCCCATACCGTCACCGCATTGTTCCCCCGGACCTTCGCCTCGTGCATTTTCCGGATGAGGGCGGCTAGCACGTGACTGGTTTCGAGATCGAAGTTGTCGCCCGGACCATAGAGGTTGGTCGGAAGGGCACTGATGAAGTGTGCTCCGTACTCCCGCCGATATGCCCTGACCAGCTCGATCCCCGCCAGTTTCGCCATGGCATACGGTGCGTTCGTGGGCTCGAGCGACCCGGTGAACAGGTACTCCTCCTTCATGGGTTGCGGTGCGAGACGGGGATAGATGCAGCTCGATCCCAGAAACAGGAGCTTCTTAACCCTAGACGCGTGAGCCGCTGATATCACATTGGTGGCAATGTACAGGTTGTCCTGCAAGAACTCGACGGGGTAGTTCCAGTTCGCAAGTATCCCACCAACCCGTGCGGCGGCCACGTAGACGTACTCCGGCCTTTCACGGTCGAAGAAAGCGCGAACGGCACGCGGGTCGCGTAAGTCCAGCTCCTGCCGGGTTCGAGTGATGATGGTAGTGAACCCCTGCCGCTGCAGAGCACGAACGATGGCGCTACCCACCAGTCCCCCGTGGCCAGCCACATAGATCCTTGCATCCTTCGGGATGACGTCAGGCACGAGCGATCCCCCTTTGCACGACCTGATGGCCATTATCGGCTAACAGCTTCTCACGTTCAGCAAGCTCGAGGTCATGCTCGACCATCCGGTGGATCAGCTCGTCGAAGGTCACCTTCGGCGCCCAACCGAGTCTCTCCCTCGCCTTGCTGGCATCGCCACACAGCGCCTCGACCTCCGTCGGTCGGAAATACCGGGGATCGATACGCACGTACTCCCGCCAGTCGAGCTTGAGCAGGTCGAATACCCGCTCTACGAACTCCCGAACGCTGTGCATCTCACCCGTTGCAATCACGTAGTCATCGGGCTTGTCTTGCTGGAGCATCAGCCACATGGCCTCCACGTAATCCGGTGCATAGCCCCAGTCCCGCTTAGCGTCGAGGTTGCCCACATATAGCACATCCTGCAGACCCAGCTTGATACGGGTTGCGGCTCGGGTGATCTTGCGGGTCACGAAGGTCTCGCCGCGGCGCTCCGATTCGTGGTTGAACAGGATACCGTTACAGGCAAACAGGCCGTAAGCCTCTCGGTAGTTAACCGTTTGCCAATACGCATATACCTTGGCCACCGCGTAGGGCGAACGGGGATAGAAAGGCGTCCGCTCCGATTGCGGCGGAGGCGAAGCGCCGAACATCTCTGAGGAACTAGCCTGATAATACCGAACCTGTTTTCCCGCCTTGACCTGGTAGTCACGCACCGCCTCCAGTAGCCGAAGCACCCCGAGCGCTCCGACGTCGGCCGTGTACTCCGGCTCGTCAAACGATACACGGACATGGGACTGAGCCCCGAGGTTGTAGACCTCGTCTGGCTGTACCCGGGTCAGTATGGATCGCAGACTCGACCCATCCAACAAGTCCCCGTAGTGCAGGAACAGCCTAACGCCCTGCTCGTGCGGGTCGAGATACAGATGGTCAATCCGGTCGGTGTTGAACGTGCTCGCCCGGCGGACGATGCCATGAACCTCGTAGCCTCTCTCCAGAAGCATTTCGGCGAGGTAGGACCCGTCCTGCCCAGTGATGCCCGTGATAAGAGCCTTCGTCATTGGTTGTTCACCCCTAGATGTATTTCAATCGGCCCGCGACCCCGTAGGCAACACGGCGCAACATGTTGCGTGGATCTAGCAAGCCCGCCCGAATCCTCTCGCCGGAAGAACCACTCCACCCCTCGAGGAGCGGGGGTGATGGGAAGGGATGAACCCTATACCCTCTCGCAGCAAGCGACAAGACGTGCCTTGCCAACACGTGCTCGAAAAACGTTCCCGCACAATCATTCACTTCGGTCTTGAATCCCTCCATCAGCGTCTCAAGCAAGTTCAGGCGGATTGCAAACACCCGGGAATCTGCAAATGCTAGGTCTCGGGAGAGCCGGACAACCATGTCAGGCCCCTGACGCAGCACTGCAACGAGGTCATTTGCGTTCTTGTAATATAACCTCCCTGTACACTTCAAGACATATTCCGCGTCCCCGACCGATCGCAACACAGAGCCTGCCTTCTCAAGAATCAGTGCTTCACCGTAACCCTTACCAAGGTCTCGAGAGTAGTTGTTACCAGCAAAGCTCACAACCTGAACCACGTTGCCGAACTCATTCTTGATGGCCTCAGCTAGGCGATGACCCGAGTTTTCAATCCAGAGGATGGACTGAAACAGAGACGCGGTCCGTACCCATTTCCGGAGGGACCTTACGTAGTCCATAAACCTAACCTCGGGCGTGCGACGAGAAACGAAACGCATCCCGCCTGGGTCGATAGTGGCGGTCAGCACAAGCGCAACCCTCCGATTGCCTCTAATCAAGGTTGACTCGGCTTTCATTAACGGCTCGCCTCCAAGGTCTTACGATGCGGATTGCCTCGCTAAACTCCTCGTAGCTTGACAGAGTAGGGTAGTACCAGCATCTGGTCTAGCTCGCGGTGACGAACAAATCTGTGCAGCCCTCTGCTTCAGGTTGGGATGCCCACACCAATGGGCGCAGCGTCGGGCAGGGCCTTGTTTGTGCGTACCTTAACTCAATGATAGTAGTACCTGTCAGCGCCGGATGTAAACTGACCCAGTAGCACCGGAATGAAAATGACCCGCCCCCAGCGAAGGACACCTGCCGATTCAACCACGAGTTGGAGGTGTCGAAACTGTCATGCTGGGAGGCGGGAAAGTGAAAAAGCTTTACGAATTCAAAGGCGAAGGGTACTCTATCCGCGCCACCGCCAGGACCTTGGGAGTCTCCCGTAACACGGTTCGCAAGTATGTGAGGGCCCCAGAAGTGCCCAGGCCAACTCCTCGACAGAAGAGGCCCTCAAAGCTGGATCCCTACAAGGAGTTTATCATGCACCGATGGGCGGAGGGAGTGACGAACTGCAAGGTTCTCCTGCGGGAACTCCGAGCCCGCGGATATACGGGCGGCTATACGATCCTCAAGGACTTCGTCCAACCATTGCGGCACCAACACCAGCCCAAAGCGGCCGTTCGTTTCGAAACCCGCCCGGGTGAGCAAGCCCAAGTTGATTTCGGCAGTTGTGCCGTGGTGCTCCCAGACGGGACGATGCGACGAAAATGGTGCTTCACCATGGTACTGAGCTGGTCAAGAGCTATCTACGTGGAGTTTGTTAACCGGGCTGACACTCCTACGTTCATGCGCTGCCACGTGAACGCCTTTACGTACTTTGGCGGCGCACCGGAGAGGTGCCTCTACGACCGGACGAAACTGGTGGTGCTGGAAACAGACGATGCGGGTCGGCCGGTCTGGAATCCTCGCTTTCTGGACTTCTCGCTGCGGATGGGGTTCAACGTACAGCTCATACTTGGAGCAACTGGGGTTGACACAAGAAGCGTCCGTACTGGAAAACCGTCTGGAAGTGGCTGCCCAAAAGGAACTGCGTTACGCTGACTTCCTTGCTGACCTTACGGAGATCGAAGCAGCTGCACGCCGGGAGCGCTACTTGCGTAACAGAACTCGCCTGGCGCACCTGCCGTTTTACCGGACATTGGAACAGTTCGACTTCAGCTTCCAGCCCTCCATCGATGAGCATCAGGTGCGCGAGCTGGCATCCGTGGCGTTTGTGGCCGAAAGCGCCAACATCCTCCTGCTTAGCCCAACCGATCCCACGACATGATGCAGCACCTCGCTACGTTGGCTTCAAATCGAGCTTTTGCTGATCGGGGTGGTGTGGTAGCGGACGTTTTCCGCCTTGTTTGATGCCTGCCACCGCCTGCTTAACCGCTTCCGATTCCAACAAGCATTTTTCAATCATCCAGGGAGCGCAAGGTACCACCTGCCTGGCAGGGAGTACTACCTTCAGAATTAGCCGGCGCACGGACATCGGGCTGACCTCCAGCAGGGAGGCAGCATCCTTCATCGTGACCCAGTTTGGGCTTTCTCCACCGTCCGTAACAACGGGTATCCCGTGCTCGTTCCGGAGGGATCTCACCCTGGCTTCGGTCCAGGCGTTGCCCTTGCCTGTCTTCATCCCCAGCCGGTTCAGGATGGCCGCGATGTCTCTGTCACGGGCCACCTTGGCCAGCTCGCGCACCACCTCGACCGCTTTCCGGTCGGTTCGGAAGCGGTGCTCACCGGTGCGATTCTTCCTCACAGCGTTCTCCTGTATCTGCCTCTGGTTTCACTCATATGTGTCCCAGGAAATGTATCCCTCATGGTGGTTCGGGATCAGCACCTCCCACTCCTCCTGCTGGCGTCTGTATCCCCGTTTCTTGACGAGGGCAGCTCCTTCGAGTTCTGTCCTGGTGCACGTCCTACCGTATGCGTACGCCCCAGCGTACACGGGGTTTTGTAGGATCTTGATGATGGTGTTGTACACAGGCAGTTTCCACACCACTCGCAGGCCATGGAGGCCGTGCTCAATGGCCGGAAGCTTGACTCTGTCCTGCCGAAACCATAACAGCACCTGCCTGACGCTGCCGAGCTGGGAGAACTTCTCAAACACAAGTTCAACGGCGTGCTGAACCCTCAGATCAGGATCCTTCTCACAGCGGCCGTCATCCGCCTTCCGGTACCCCACGGGCAGGTTGGTGATGAGTTCGCCTCTTCTGGCCATCTGCCGCAGGGCCTCGTGGGCTCGCTGCCTGATGAGGCCGAGTTCGAACTCGCTCATGGTCCCCTTAAGCCCCAGGAGGAGCCGGTCGTTGAGGATGCGGGGGTAGATTCCCCGGAGAAGCGCTCCTACCTTCCCCCGCACCTCGGGTGGCACAGACTCCCTACGCCTAAGGTCCTTATCATCGATTAATTCGGTGTCTGGCCTTACGATCGTCGGCTACAACCGCCCTGTTTGCGCTCATCTCTGCACGGTACGAGCGCGGCAGCATCATCCTCACGTCGAACAAAACAAAGGCCTCGGTGAGTGGGGCGAGGTACTGGGGGACCCGGTCATTGCCACTACCATTCTCGATCGCTTGCTCCACCACAGTCACGTGCTCAACATCCGGGGTGAAAGCTACCGGCTACGGGAAAAGAAGCGGGCCGGTATCTTCTTCGCCATACTGCCACAATCCACAGAGGCGATGACAGCAGAGAAACGGTAACCGGTGTCCGGCGTCTCTTGGTGCTATGCCCCAAAGTGTGTAGGACTGTTTTCCCGGGGGCGGGTCAATTCCAAACCGGCGTTGACAGTGGAGATCCCCCACCTACTCCCAGCAGAACTCGCATACCATATATTGCTGGCAACAAATGAAGCCCAGCAATGAGGGTGTTTGAAGGTCCCTGTGACCACACCAAAGGAGTGACGATTCGTGGGCAGATCTAGAATACCATCCCCTTCTGTCCAGGACAATCTGCCAATCAGTACAGCCGATGGATCCCCCACCCGATGTGCCGGAGGACAATTGGTTAAGAAAGCGCTGGATATCCTCGGGGTCAGTACCGTTTTGACCGAGTTGGGTATCCACAGTCGTGGTTTCGATCCTGCCGCCGTAGTCCTGGATTTCGTTTTGGGGGTATGGATGAAGGTGTCTTCCGTGATGGCGCTGCCGTATGAGGCGGGCCGCGACGGTCTGATCGCCAAGATCGGTGCGCCTGCTCACCGTACGACCTTGACCAGAAAACTCAGCTTGAAGCCTTTCGCTTGGGCCACCATGTATCGGCGCTCGCCTTATGCCTGCTGGCAAGCCCTGGCCATCCGCCCGGGTGTTGGGGTTGCTTTGGTCATCGACGATACCACCATAGAGAAGCGCGGTAAGCAGATGGATGTGGCCAGTTGGTGTATGATTCCAGCCAAAGGAAGCAGGCCTGGGGATATAACGTCGTCACGGCTGCTCTGGTTGCCGGCGGGCACCGGATCGTTGTCGACTTTGCCATCCGGCAGAAGAACGGGCCGACCAAGTATGCCCTTGCTCTCGAGATAATCCGCAGGCTGCGGGAGGGGGCGATCAAGTTCGACCTGGTCTTGTTCGATGGCTGGTACGGCCGAAGAAGGGAGCTTCTCAACGCGCTGCATACCTTTTGGGTAACCCGACTCAAGCGACGGCTAGGAGACCCTGT
>JBLNBY010000022.1:0-3986 GCA_050260295.1 Bacteroidota bacterium | reverse complement strand
GCCGAGAGCGGCTGCTCACAGACGCGGCCAAATACGGGATTGTCCGTCAGCCAGGGTTGAAAGTGACGGCGCAACTCCGCAGGAGTGTGCAGGGCATCCACGGTGCGGACGAGCGTGTACGGAATGCGGCGGTAATCCAGCACGGAGAGCACTTCCGTTATGATCCGGTCCCAGGAGACGCCCCACATCCCGTCGATAGCCACGACCAGGGGGCGGGGCTGCCGCCGGGCTGCACGGGCGATCAGCTCTCCGACGTAATCGTAGCCCAGGTGAAGCTGGTTGCAAGTGGATGTGTGGGCTGGATTGCAGGGTAGAGGATTGAACGGCACGCCAGCTCACTCCCCTTCGGACGGTGTTCACCCGGGCCGAGATGGCAGGCGAGTGAACAATTGCTACACTCATTAGAGCACGGCCCGGGGCAGGGGTCAATACTTTTTAATTAGTCTTTTTTAATTGGCGCAGCATCCGGATAGGTGTAGACTTTGATGAGGACCTACTCAATCCCAATGGGTATGAGAGGCGTTATAGACACCGGGAAGGAGTGCCTGGCAGTGACGGTTGGTAAAGTCGGAGCCGGCCGGGGGTTGGCCGACCTCCGCTTCGACAACACGCTCCTCGTATTCGAATTACTGCGGGTCGCGGGCCCTCTGACCCGGAGTGCGATCAGTGAGGCAACCGGGCTTACGCAGCCCACGGTGGCCTCGATTCTGCATTCGCTCAAGGCTGAGAACATCGTCCGCTCGGGAAGTGCGGTGGCGACCGGAGGGCGCAAAGCGTTCACCTATTCCGTCAATCACGAGGCTCTGAAGGTCATCGCCGTCGACGTCCAGGTCCACGAGATCCGGGGGGCCGTAGTCGACATCGCCGGCAACATTAGCGATGTGCATATCTGGCCGGCCGAATATGGGCCTGACTCGGTCGCTCCATTTACCCGGCAGCTGGAGGATATGGTTGCGAAGCTGTACGAGGTGCTTCGCAGCCATAAGCGGCAGCCGGTCGCCATTGGTATCAGCCTGCCTGTCTTTCTGGCCGAACCGGACGGAAGGGTTCTCTTCGCTCCCTCCATCGGCGGCGAAGGCCTGGCGGTGGTTGAACCCCTGGAAAGCCAGTACCGGATCCCTGTCTGTGCTGACAACGACGCCCGTATAGGTGTTCTCTCCGAGGTCTGGTGGAAGCGCCAGGACCGGCGTGACACGGTAGTCTACCTGGTTGCTGACCATGGAGTCGGCAGCGGGATGTTCATCAATGGTGAGGTATTCCGGGGCAAATATGGCACTGTTGGCGACATCGGCCATGCAGTGATCGATCCGCGCGGCCGCCAGTGCCGCTGCGGCCAGGTTGGCTGCCTCGAGACCTTTGTCTCTTTCTTTGCCATCAAGGAGATGCTGGCGAAGGGCGGCGTGGACACCAGCCAGTTTCAGTCGCTTTATCAGATCGTATCGGCGGCGTTGGCCGGCAACGAAACCATCAGCCAAGCCTTACGGGATGCAGCCGAATACCTGTCGGTGGCCATCAGCATTTTAAACGTCTTGTTGGCTCCAGATGCCATATACCTCGGAGGCGCATTGGAACGGGCCTGGGACATCATCGAACCGGCCATTGTGCGGTTGCAGTCCCGCGCCCCCCAGGTGTTCACGAAGAACACGCAGGTGAGGCGGAGCACCTACGGGGAGATGGCCAGTATCATGGGGGCGGCGGCGCTGGCTTTCCAGCGCGGCCTGCCGGCCAAAGCGGAAGGTGGCCTGCGCCTCCGGGCGAACCAGTAAGAAGGAAGGAGGCGTAGACCATGGCTGTCCTGCCGGAATGCGTACTGAGGGCTTTGGAGGAGCGGCCCTTTCAGTTGCTCGCCTTGTGCCGCACGCTCCCCCAAGGTGGCTTCGCGTGGATGATGTACCCCGGAGTGAATAGCATCCAGGCTATCCTTGGCCACATGCTCGAGGCCGAGGAGTACTGGATCTACAAGGTACTGCAAGGTGAACCTGTACCCGGGCGCGATATGCTGACGTTGGATACCCCGGATAAGCTCGAGGCCGCGTGGAGACCCGTCCGCCAGCGAACTGTCGCCTGGCTCCGCGAGCAGCCAACGTCGCTTCTGGACGAACGTCGTCCACTCCCCTGGAATGCTGCGGACCAGCGGACCGTCGAGGAAATCCTCTGGCACTTCGTCACCCACGAGTTTCACCATAAAGGGCAGGTCTGCACCCGCCTGGCGTACCTGGGAGTCAAAGTTCCCGATCTGGATCTGCTCCAATGGGATGAGGAGGTCCGCTGCAGCAGCCGTGGGGCTCGTCCGGACGCAGGATCTGCGCGGCTGATGGCGAAGGTCCATCGGCGCGGATCGCTACGATTCGCTACGATATAGAGTGGATCGGATGACAGGGTCGACAGGAGGAATTGGAGTGTCACAGGTGTCGCAGATTGTCCCCGTGGTTTCACCGGACGGTGCTCTCGTCGTCACGGTGGAAGTAGGTAGAAAAACCCGGGGCATCTATTATTCTCTCAGCTACAAAGACCGTCTTCTTATTGAACGGTCGGCGATAGGCCGTTTCGCCCTGCGCAACGCACCGCCACTGGGCGGTAATTGGAAGCTTGAGGGTGTTACGGGTGGCTCCGCTGACGAAACGTATACGCTGCCCTGGGGGCCGGTCAAGCGAGTTCGCAATCATTACAATGAGGCCATTTTCGACTTGCGCGAGGCCACGGTAAACGAAGATGCGGACGCTGGCGCGCCCCCCCGGCCGGGCCGTATGATGACACTCGTAGTTCGGGTGTACAACGAGGGGGCGGCTTTCCGCTATGTTTTCCCCGAGCAACCTGGCCTGGCGGAGTTGCAGATCACCGATGAACTGACGTCCTTCCGCTTTCCGGCGGACTATACGGCCTTCATCGCCAAGGCCAACGACTTTCGCAGCTATGAACTGGAATATCCCCGGAGCAAGTTGTCGTCAGTCGAAGCCGGCGACAAGGTGAGGCTGCCGCTGCTGATCAAGGCAGAAGCGAGGAACGACGCTGATAGCCGGAGCGGTAGCCGAAGCGACGCCGAGACCATTGCCCAGAGCAATGGCCAGAGCAGTGCCCCAGGCGCTGCGCAGGGCGACGCCTCGAGCGATACCCGGAATGAACCTCACAGCGAAGCGTGGATGGCCATCACCGAGGCTGAGCTGGTGGACTACGCCGGCATGTACCTGACGCGGGGCGCGGACGCTCACACGCTCGTCACCATCCTCTCCCCTTACCCGTCCGATCCGGAGCTGCGGGTCATCGCCCGCCCGCCGTTTGCGACGCCGTGGCGGGTCATCATGGTGGCCGACTCCCCCGGCAAACTGATCGAAAACAACACCCTGATCCTAAACCTGAACCCGCCCAGCAAGATCGAGGAGACGTCCTGGATCAAGCCCGGGCTTTCGGCCTGGCACTGGTGGTCGGGCCACCGGGCGGAGGGCGGGACATTCGTAGTGCCCAAATTCGAGAGCCAAAACCAGGGCCAGGGTCAGGGCCAGGGCCAGGCTCAGGGCCAGGGTCAAGCCCAAGCCCAAGCTCAAGCCCCAGCCCCAGCCCCGGCCACCGAAACCGTTGCCTACGACCCCTTCCCCGGCCGGGTCGACAACCAGACCATCCGCTACTACACCGACTTTGCCGCCGCCCACGGCTTTGCCTACAACCTGATCGACGCCGGCTGGTACAGTTCCGAGGGCGACGCCTGGGCCAAGCCGCTCGAGCTCGACATCACCCAACAACTTCCCCCCATCGACATCCCGGAGATGGTTCAGTACGCCCGCCGCCGCGGCGTCGGCCTTTGGATCTGGGTGCACGCCGCCAGCCTCGAACAGCAACTGGACGAGGCATTCGCCCTCTATAAGCAGTGGGGCGTCGTCGGCGTCAAGGTGGACAGCTACGGGCGGGATGACCAACCCTTCGTACGGTTCATCAACAAGATGGTCGAGAAGGCCGCGGAATACCAGCTGCTGATCGACTTCCACGGTGCG
>JBLNBY010000021.1:0-4316 GCA_050260295.1 Bacteroidota bacterium | reverse complement strand
GGTTGTACGGGTTGCGGTGCGTAGCGGAGTAGCGCAGGGTGCACAGCGGGTTGAGCGCCTTGATGGCCTCCTGCGCTTTGTCGGTGGAGTCCACGCTCTGCGGCTCGTCGATGATAACGATGGGCCGGGCCGCCTGCACGAACTCAATGGGCTGGCGCCCCGACAGTTTGTCGCTCTCCTTGTAAAAGACGTTGCTCTTTTGCTCTTCCTCGGTGCCGGTGAAGTTCTTGCGGAAGGCGTCGATGTTGATGATCATGACCTGGAGCGTATTGCTCGTGGCGAAGTGCCGCAAGCGGTTGATCCTTTTGGCGTCGTAAACGAAGTGCTCGAAGGGCAGGTTGTTGTAGAGGGCGCGGAAGTGATCGGCGGTGAGCTCGATGTTCTTGAGCACGCCCTCCCGGATGGCCACGCTGGGCACCACGATGATGAACTTCTGGAACCCATACCGTTTCGACAATTCGAAGATGGTACGCAGGTAGACGTAGGTCTTGCCGGTGCCGGTCTCCATCTCCACCGAGAAATGCGGACAACGACGGACCTGGTTCGCCGCCACATCAAACAGTTCCCAGGCTTCCAATGGCGTCCCGGGGTCGGCCACTTCGATGTCGTTGCGGGCCTGCACCGTACGGGTGTTCTGGCGCAGCTTCTCCTCGTCCAGCAGCAGCCGGTTGCCCGCCCCCAGCTCGGTCCTGTCCTGTCCCCCGAACAGCCCCTCCAGGCTGCCCAGGTTGATGACCGCATACTCGGGCGCGCCTTGCGGCTGGCCGTCGAAGAGGTCGGTGACGGCGGCCACGGCGTCGAGTTGGAACTGCTGGTTGGCGTCGAATTGGATCTTCATCCGTCACCGCCCCCTCATACGGTCTTGAAGCTGGTGACGCCCTTGGCCTTGAAGATTTGCACCGCGTTGGCCTTAAGCTGGTCGTTGCCGGCGAAGCCTTCGTCCAGGCACACCACACGCTCCGGCTTCCGCTCGGCCATGGCTCGGATCAGCTCCAGCGTCAGCCCGCGTTCCAGGCAGATGAAGAGCGCGCCGCCGGCCACGCTGTAGACGGTCTTGCCCGCCAGTTGGACCTTCTCCACTGGGGCAGTGAGCGGAAAGCCGCTTTTGAGCAGAATCTCGTACAGGATGTCTTCCGGCGTGCGCCCCTCGCGGAGATGGTCGATGTGGAGCTCGAGCTGCTGAGCGAGTGCCTCAGCGTCGTGGGGGAGGTCGGCGTTCCAGGGCTTGAAGTTGGACTCGGCCAGCTTGAACACGCGAAAGCCGCGGTCCTGCTTCGGCCCGCCTTCGTCAAACAAGCTGGGCGCCTTGGCGGCGTCTTCGTCGTTCAGCTTCTTGATGACACGCCGGACGCGCTCCTTGCAGATGTCGGCGATGGTCGGGTAGTCCTGGCGGCCCGTCGGCTCGGGAAGCTGAACCAGAATGAACTTGCGGTTCCCGCCGTCTTGATTGTTCAGTTCGAGGACGGCCTGGGCCGCAGTACCGGAACCGGCGAAAAAGTCGAGGACGATGTCGCTCCCATCGGCCACGGTGGCTATCCGGAGCATTCTCTCGATGAGCCGCACAGGTTTGGGCGTATCGAAAATGTCGGCGGTGTCCGGAAAGAGCCTCCTCAATTCCCGCCTGGATTCCTGATTGTCCCCTGCCTCTTGCCTCGTCCACCAAGTAGAGGGGACCAATCCCTGCTGTACCTCGGAAAGAAACTTCTTGAGCCGAGGCATCGCGTCTCCTGACGCTCCCCACCACAAACGGTTCTCCGCGAGGTTTTTCTCGGTTACCGAGGGCTCAAAACCCCACACCCTCTGCTTGCTTGGCCAGACTACCCTACCGGTGCGCGGATTACGGATTGGGTAGTAAAGGTTAGGTCGCTCATCGGCTGACTTGTTGCAGGTATAGTCAACCGAAGTCCACGGGCCTCTAGGATCATTATCCGGATTGGCATATCGTTGGTCTTGTTCGTGCGCCCTCGGCAGAAGGTTTCTTTGCCAACCCTCGGGATCATTCTTGTAGGTCTTGGCCCGCCTGGCATAGACCACTATATAGTCGTGCATATCAGACAGATTCGTGGCGTCATTCTGGGGCGATTGCTTCTTCTGCCATACAATCTGCGCGATGAAATTCTCCTCGCCGAACACCTCACTGCAGACCTTGCGCAAGTTTTCCACTTCGTGGTCATCAATGCTGATGAAGATTACCCCCTCTTCCCGCAGCAGGTTTCTCGCCAAATACAGCCGCGGATACATCATGTTCAGCCACTTGGAATGGAAGCGGCCGTCGGTGTCGGTGTTAGTACCGAACTTCTTTCCCTCGGAGTCGACCTGTCCGGTGTATTCCAGGTAGGTCTGCAGGGACTCGGTGTAGTTGTCGGGGTAGATGAAGTCGTTCCCCGTGTTATAGGGCGGGTCGATGTAGATCATCTTCACCTTGCCCAGGTAGGACTTCTGCAGAAGCTTCAGCACTTCAAGGTTGTCACCTTCGATGATCAGATTCTCGGTGGTGTCGAAGTTGACGCTCTCCTCCGGGCAGGGGAGCAGGGTCCCGAGGCTTGGCTGTTGGATGATCCGGAAGCACTCGGCTTTGCCCGGCCAGTTCAGGCCGTAGCGTTCCTTTCCCACGTCCACCGCTTCGCCCAGGGCAAGCTTGAGACGGTCGAAGTCGATCTGGCCGCCTTCCGTACGGATCTCCGGGAAGAGGCGCAGAAGTTCCTGTCGCTTTTCCGCAGCAATGTCAAGCGAATGCAAATCGAGTTTCTCGGGTTGGCAGGTCATTTGCGTGTCCCCTCCGTCTTCCGAATCGCCTCGGACAATTGTTGTATCAGTACGTGTTGTCATCGTGTGTCGTCTTGTCTTCAGGCTCGAAGCGCCTATACCAGACTCCAACGGAGAACAAACAGTTGCTCTTCTTCTATGCGTTGCTCCAGGCGGTGACTGATCTCGTCCAGCAGGGCGTCCTTCTGCCGCTCGATCTCACGGCTGGCGGCATCGTATGCGCGCCAAGCTTCGTCATGTTTGCTGTCGAGCACACGTATGGTGCGCTGCCGCTCTAACTTCTCTGGAAGCGTAGGCGCCAGTCGCGCCGCCCGCTTTGCTTCTTTCAACGCCTCGTCCAGTTCTGCCAGTTCAGCTTTGAGGGAGGCGCGGCAGTCTTCGGCCCAACGGTCGAGCTTGTCCATTTCGGTGTCGAACCATCTGCTGTTCCGTGCGCCGGTCTCCTCCAGCAACTCTTGGCGGCGGCGAGCCAGGGACTCGTTCAGAGCGGCCAGGACCGGCACCGGCGGAGTACGGAGTCTGCCCTGGGACGCCGGAAGGTCAAAGAAGCGGCGACACTGTGCTTCGTCCAACGCTATGCCCTCATCGGCGATCCCGGCAAAGAGGATCCGGTCCTCGGTTTCCAGCGCGCTCATTGTCAGGTGGACGCATGCCAGCCAGCCACTCCGGCCACGTAGGGGTTCCAGAATGGCGATGTTCTTGCCGCTGCCGGTATAGTCGAACACCAGTTCCGCTGGCGGCGTGGTCAGCGTTTTGCCTAGTTCCACCACGCGTTGGGCCAGCGGATGCCCGACGCGGTACGTGTTGGCATCCTCAACCCCTTTGGCCAGGCGGTAGGGGCCCGGGTGGATGGCCTCACCCGGAAAGGGATTCGTGTGGAGGGTGAAGCTATACCCGTCCCCGTCGAAGCGGGCATAGTTCGTCAGCACATGGCGGGTGAGCAACCAAAGTCGCTCGTTGAAGCGGTCGAGTGCGTCCTGGCTTTGCAGGCGGATCTTTTCGACGACTTCCTGGTCGAAGTTGTCGAGCAGCTTCTCACGGGCCTCGCGTTGGCCCTCAGCGATCTGGGCTTCCAGTTCGCGCTGAAGCTGGTCGAATTCGAACTGAATCTGCTCTGGCGTACGGCACTGCTGGTAGATCGCCGCGATCCGCTTCTCGAAGTCGACGCCCGACTCTACTGCTCCAAGCACTTCGTCGCTGGCGCCGAAGACTCCGCTGAACAGGCGAAACTTCTCGTCGAGCAGTTGATACACCCGCTGATCAGCGGCATTGTTCTTGTTGAGAAAGTTAACCACCACCACGTCGAACTTCTGACCATAGCGATGGCAGCGGCCGATCCGCTGTTCAATCCGCTGTGGGTTCCAGGGCAAGTCGTAGTTGACCACCAGGTTGCAGAACTGAAGGTTGACTCCTTCGCCCGCCGCTTCGGTGGCGATGAGGATAGATGCGTTATCCCGGAAGTGGTCCACCAGCGCGGCCCGCATGTCCGCACTGGGCGAACCCGTGATCCGGTCGGTGCCGGCATGCCGCCTCAACCACTGTTGGTAGAT
>JBLNBY010000020.1:0-5274 GCA_050260295.1 Bacteroidota bacterium | reverse complement strand
ATGGATGTCCTGGCGAAGGGCGGCACCTGCACTAACGTGGCGATGTGGGAACACTCGGCCACCATCAAGGACATGAACCGCTTCCTGACCTTCGAGCAGACGGTCAATGCCTCTTGGCTCTACAACCGCCGGGATTTCAAGGCGGTGATTGACCTTCTAGCGCAGGGCCGGTACGACATAGGGCCCTTTGTCACCCACCACATCAGCCTGGCTGAGATCCAGAAGGGTTTCGAGCTGATGGATAAGCGCACCGAACCGGTCATCAAGGTCATGGTACACATCTGAGCTGCAGGGCTCCATAGCAGAGGAGGCTTCGGCATGAAACTCTCGTGGATCGCGTTGACCCCTGACGTGCAAAACCCTGCCGCCCTTGGCTACCGGGGGGAGTTTGGCCAGACACTCGAGCTCTTCAAGGAGTTGGGCTACGAAGGAGTCGAGTTGATGGTGCGCGACCCGCGGCAGCTCGACACCAAGGCCCTGGTCGCCCAGATCAAGGCGTCGGGCCTGGAGGTGCCGCAGGTCTGCTCGGGCGAGGTCTACGGCGAGGACAAAGTGTCTTTTACCGATCCTGACGAGTCCGTCCGACAGGAAGCGATGGCCCGGCTCAAAGCTTTCGTGGACCTGGCCGCCGAGTTTGGCGCGCAGGTGAACATCGGTAGGGCGCGTGGTGGGTACTTTTCGACGGTGCCCCCGGAGACCACTGAGGCGTGGGCTGAGGCAGGCTTCAGGGAACTGGCCCGCTACGCACAGCCGAAGGGAGTCTTGATCGGGGTCGAGAACGTGACCCACCTGCAGATCAACTTCATCAACACGAGCCAGGAGGCCGTGGAGTGGGTGAAGCGGGTGAACGAGCCCAACTTCGGGGTGATGTTCGATATCTTCCACTCCAACCTGGAGGACGTCCCGTCAGTGCCCGAGTCGATTCGTCAGGCTGGCAAGCACATCTTCCACGTGCACGTGGCGGACTCGAACCGCAAGCCTCCCGGACGGGGTCGCCTCGACTTCAAGACGATCGTCGCGGCTCTCCGGGACATCGGCTACCAAGGGTACCTCTCCGGCGAGATGCTTAACTGGCCCGACCAGGACCAAGCCATCCGTGAGACCATCCGCGCCCTGAAACCACTCTTGTAGGAGGTGGTGAATAGTCGGTCGGTTGGTTCGACTTCCAGGAACCCCAGGGATCGTGAAGGCTCAGACTTGTCTCGAAAAAGCGTAAGGAGGAAAGGGACTACATGAGTAAGCGCATCGCAGCGGTCCTCGTCGCGCTCCTGGCTATCGGCGCGGTGGCCGGCTTGACCTACTACCGGCCGACCCATATCAGCGCTGCCCCGAAGTACGTGCCGGCGCCGAAGACCTTCAACTTCGGTATCCCGATCTCGATGAGCGGGGACCAGGCTATCACCGGTGCCCGCCAGCGGGAAGGCTTCGAAATGGCGCTCGAGAAGATTAACAAGGAAGGCGGCATCAACGGCCTCCCGGTTCGCCTGATCTTTGAGGACGACAAGGGGACAAGCCCGGGAGCAATCGCAGCCGTCACCAAGATGATCTCCGAAGATAAGGTCATCGCCACCTTCATGACCACCCGCAGCGTCATCGCCCAGGCCCTGGCCCCGATTATCCTGGACAACAAGGTTCCTGGCATAACCGGTGGTTCCGCTTGGTCCCTCTCCGAGCTGAAGAACCCCTGGCTGTTCCGGGTCCGCACCGATGACCGCACCGTGGGTTCCATCATGGCCAAGTTCATCGTGGAAGACCTGAAAGCCAAGCGCATCGCGGCCATCCACGACACCGACACCTTTGGCACGGGCGGTTTCGTCGAGACCGAGAAGTTCCTGAACAAGCTGGGCGCCAAGGTCCTGACGGAGCAGAAGTACACGTCTGGCACTAAGGACTACACTGCCCAGTGGCTGGCGATCAAGAACGTGAAGCCTGATGTGGTGTTCGGGTGGGGCACCCGCCTGGAGGATGACGCCATCATCCTGCGGCAGCGTGGCCAGCTCGGCGTTCCGGGCGCCTTCATCGGCTCTGCCTCCTACGCTTCTTCCGATGTGAAGCGGATCGCTGGGGACAACGTGGAAGGCATCTACTCCGCCTCCGGTTTCACCGTCAAGGACAGCGACCCGCGAGTGCAGGGCTTCGTCAAGGCATTCAACGCCAAGTACCATCGTGATCCGGATGAGAACTCGGTGTGGACCTACGCCGGCCTGCTCACCTTGGCTGACGCGGCCCGCCGTGCCAACGTGGTGAAGAAGGAGGGCGGCAAGCTCGTGATGCTGCCGGTCGAAGAGGCCCGTCTGGCAGTCCGCGACGCCCTGTCTAACACCAAGAACTTCGAGACGCCACTGGCGACCATGACGGCGGATAAATACGGCAATCTGAACCATGAGATGCCGATCATCCAGATTGTCAAAGGCGGGGAGGAGAAGCTAGTCAAGGTCGTCAAGGTCACGCCTGAGATGAATTAGAGCCTCACCATATGGTCCTGCACGTCACACGGGGCTGCCGGTCCAGGCGGACCGGCAGCCCCCTAGAAAACGAAGCAAAAAGCGGAAGGGCGAGTGGGTTGTCTGCAATGAAAGCTTTTCCCGCCAAGATTCTGTATGAGTTTTGCGAGCAGGTTTTCAGGAAAGCGGGGCTAACAGCCGCTCATGCTCAGATTATGGCCGATTCGCTTGTGGATGCCAACCTGCGCGGGGTTGACTCCCACGGTGTGGTGCGGATCCCGGTTTACCTCGATCGTCTCAAGTCGGGTGCAGCGAAGAGCTGCCCTGAGATCTCCGTGGTTGCTGAAACCCCGGCGACAGCCCTCGTCGACGCTGATTGCGCCATGGGTCAAGTGGCCTCGGTCTACGCCACGGACCTAGCGATCAGGAAGGCGAAGAAGGCCGGGATGGGGTTCGTCTCCATCCGCAACAGCGAGCACTTCGGTGCGGCGGCTTACTACGGCCTGAGGGCGGCTCGGCAGGGTCTCATTGGCTTCGCTGGAAGTAATACGACCGCTGGGATGGCCGCCTGGGGCGGCGCCGAGCCGATCCTGGGAAACAACCCGTTCGCCATCGTGGCGCCAGCTGGAGAGGAGTACCCAAACCCCATCGTTGTCGACATGGCCACCTCGGTCGTAGCCTGGGGAAAGATCCTCATCGCCAAGGGCAAGGGCGAGAAGATTCCGACTCACTGGGCTCTGGACTGCCACGGGGCACCGACCGATGATCCGGAAGCTGCCTTATCGGGGGTCCTTTTGCCCTTTGGGGAGCATAAAGGGTTCGGGATCGCCCTGGCGGTCGAAATCCTGACGGGGGTGCTTTCGGGGGCCAATTTCGGCAAGTCGGTGCCGCACATGTACAACGACCTGGACCGGCCCTTATACTCGGGGCAGTTTGTGGCGGCCCTCGACGTGGAGGCCTTTATGCCTCTGGCGACCTTCAAAGCGCGCCTCGACGAGGTAGTCCGACAGCTCCACGGGAGTAGGCCTGCCAAGGGGTTCGACCGGGTGTACGTACCCGGCGAGATCGAGTTCGAGCGTGCCGAGGAGCGCCGGGCCGCCGGGATCCCGCTTTCGGACACCGTGATCGGGGAGCTTTCCGAAAAGGGCCGTGAACTGGGGATTCCTTTCCCGTCCTAAACCCGCTGCAGTTGCGGAAAGGAGTGAATAGTGTGGGTGCAACAATCTTGCAGCTTCTCGCCGGTGCGGTGGCGATGGGGTTCATCTATGGCCTCTGCGCCTTGGGCATCGTCCTCATCTACAAATCGGCCGGGGTGGTGAATTTCGCCCAGGGGTCGCTGGTGATGGTGGGAGCCTATCTGGCATACACCTATCTTGTCGACCTACACCTGCCGATGCTCTTGACCATCCTGGCTACCATCCTTACGATGGCGCTGATCGGCATCATCTTCCAGCGGTTGGCCTATTGGCCGCTGCGCCACACCGACGTGATCAACGTCGTTATCTCCACCATCGGCGTAGGGGTGTTCCTGAACAATGGGGTCTATGTGCCTTGGGGCAAGGCTCCACTACAGTTTCCCGAGTTGATGCCCGGCAACCCGGTCACCATCTTTGGCGCCGTGGTGCCGCTGCAGAACATCACGATCATCGTGGTCACAATCCTGCTCTTGATCCTCCAGACCCTTTTTTTCAACCGGACGTGGCTGGGTAAGCAAATGCAGGCCGTGGCCCAAAACCAGAACACGGCTGCCCTCATGGGTATTCGCGTGCCACTCATGATCGCCTTGACCTTTGCCTATTCGACCGCCCTGGGGTCGGTGGCCGGCATCTTCATGGCACCCCTGTTTTACGTCTCGCCCAACATCGCCAGCGTGCTCTCGAAGGCTTTTGCTGCGACGGTCGTGGGTGGCTTCGGGTCCATCCCGGGGGCCATCGTATGTGGGATGTTCGTGGGTCTGGCCGAAACGTTCGGAGCCTTTTTCCTGTCCTCGGCCTACAGGGACGCCTGGGCCTTCGCCCTCCTGATCGCGTTCCTGCTGATTCGACCGCAGGGAATCTTTGGCGAGAGCGTTGCCGAGAAGGTGTAGGGGGAGAACGATGAAGCAGAATCAGCTCTGGAAGGCCCTTGGGTTTTCGGTGTTCGGCGTCCTGCTCCTGGCGGTGCCCTTCCTGGTGACGTCGAGTTACTACATGAAGATCATCAGCATGGGAGCTATCTACCTAATCCTGGCGGCCGGGCTGAACATACTCTTGGGTTTCACGGGCCAGATGTCCTTCACCCAGGCCGCGTTCTGGGGGATCGGCGGGTACGTGTCGGCGATCCTGAACACCCGCTACCACGTTTCCTTCTGGCTGGCCCTGCCGCTGTCAGGGCTCTTCACCGCCGGCGTGGGGTTCTTGTTGGGGTGGCCCTCGCTGCGGAAGCTCAAGAAATTCTATCTGGCGGTGACCACCATCGGGTTCGTCCAGATCACCGGAATCGTCCTGACGAACTGGACCGAGGTGACCAACGGGGCCGACGGAATCTCGGGAATAGTGCGCCCGGTCATCGGCACGCTTTTCACCAAAGAGCAGTTCATGTACTACGTGATTATGACTGGCGTCGTGGTCCTGGTCGGGTTCACGGCGCTGCTCAAGAACTCCCGGGTGGGCCGGGCGATGCTGGCAATCCGTGAGGACGACCTGGCGGCGGAGGTTATCGGTGTGGACACCTTCAAGTACAAGGTACTCGCCTTCACCCTGTCCGCCTTCTACGGGGGCATCGCTGGGAGTCTCTTCGCCCACCTAATCGGCTTCATCAGCCCAGACACCTATACCTTTGAGGAGGCCGT
>JBLNBY010000019.1:0-4499 GCA_050260295.1 Bacteroidota bacterium | reverse complement strand
GGCAGCGACCACCCGTCGTCTGTCACCAGCATGCGACTGTCGGAGCCAACGTTCCCCGGCAGCGCCAGATCGGCGGGAGCCGGCACAAGTACACCGCCAACCGGGCAGAGAAACTGATCGGGCTGGCGCCGGGCCGCGAGGAGCACCCCTTCCACGGTGCTCCAGGAAATGAAGGGAGAGAGCAAGACGACAGGCTGCATCCTCTGCAACCGGGCAGCCGCCTGGACGAAGAGGCCGAAGACCTGCCGGAATTCGGGCGGCCGGCTACCGGGCAGAAGCAAGAGGAAGCTGCTGTTGAGCAAGGCAGACGGAAGTTGCGAAGGCCGGGTGGAAGTCCCCGCCAACGTCCGGTCCGCTGCCAACGCCTGCTGAACGGCGTCTACCATCAGATTACCTACGACCTCGAGTTTGGCTGCCGGCGCTCCGTACCGTTGCATCGCCCTCCCAAGGGCCAATTGATCCGGAAGGAAGAAACGGCGGAAACTGCCAAACCAGCGGGCAAACCCTTCCGTATAGGCAAACGCGGGCAATCCCAGCCGCCGGGAGAGCACCACGGCATGGAAGAGGTCGCCGCCAAGAAAGAGTACCGCCCCCGGACCCCGGCGCGGCAAAGCCGGCGGCCAAAGCCCGGCGAGAGCGAACCGGAGGTATTCTCCCGGGCTATACACCCCGTTTACTCCCGGCAAACGGCGGACGACCTCTACCTCGGATCCGCTGGCGAAGTCGCAGGGAGGAAGGAAGACGTGGATTTCCGCAGTGGAATAACGCTCCCTGAGAGCAGCCACCGTGGGGGTGAGCCAGCCGGAAACCTCTCCCGGGCTGTTGCTGGTCAGCACGAAACGGACCGGATCCGGCATTGGGCGTTATTCCTTCCGCTGCCTGCGTTCTATTCGCGCCGTCTTCTGCTCCAGTATTTCCAAAACGGCCCGGGCCGCCCGGACGGCCACCCCCGGGGTCCCCAGTTGTCCGACAACCCGGGCGAGTGCCGACTGCATCTCTTGCCGTACTGCCGCATCCCGATAGAGGCCCAGCAAGTGTTGCGCCACATTCTCGGCCGTCACCCTGTTTTGCAGGAGCTCGGGGACGATCTCCTCCCCCGCCAGGAGATTGGGCATGCCCACATGGTGCAGGTGCAGGAGCTTGCGGCCGATCAGGTAAGTCGAAAGCGAAGTACGATAGACAATGACCATGGGGGTTCCTAGAGAGGCAGCCTCCAGGGTGGCAGTCCCACTGGCTACGGCGGCAGCATCGGCCGCCCGCAGGATAGGGTACGTCCACTCCGGGCCGGGCAAAACCCTGACCGTTCCGGGACTCAGCCGATCGGCCTGCTCCTGGATGCGCTTGCTATCCAGGGTGGGAGCGGCCGGAAGCAAGAAACAGGCCGATGGCAACTCCCGCTGCAGCAGGGAGGCCGCCTTGACCAGCGGCGACAGCAGTTCATCCAATTCCTGAGCGCGGCTGCCGGGAAGGAGAGCAAAACAAGGCTCATCGCCGGCAACGTTCAACTGACGACGAGCTTCCTCCCGTGACGGAGCATTCGCCGTATAGTCCAGTACGGGGTGGCCCACCAGCCTTACCGCCGCACCGGCCTTTTCATAAACGGGAATCTCCACAGGCAAGCCACAGAGGACCTGCACGCAGTTACGGGACACCTGCTGTGCCCGCCCCTCTCCCCACAGCCAGGCAGTGGGAGGAAGGTAGTAAACTACCGGTACGCCCCGCTGGTGAAGCATCTCGGCCAAGCGCAGGTTGAACCCGGGGAAGTCGATGAGGACGGCCAGATCGGGCTGGCTCGTTTCCAAAAGCACGCTCAGTCTCTGCAAAACCCGTCGCAAAGGGGCTGTCGCCCGCAACGACTCCAGAAAACCGACAGTGCTCAGCGAGGTGGGGTCATAGAGGATCTCCATACCGCTCTGGCGCATGGCAGGTCCTCCAAGGCCCGCAAAACGCAGCTCAGGACGCAGCTCCCGCAGTGCTGCGACCAGCGCCGCCCCGTGGCGGTCACCTGATGCCTCGCCAGCGCTCACCCAGATCAAGCCTTCCAAGGCTACCTGCACCCCCCTGCGTCTCGAGTCCCGTCCCCCTCGCCCTCGAGCGGCCACCCCACCAGCTTCACTCCTGCCTCCCGGGCGGCAGCAACCAGATAATGCCGATCCAAAACCAGTGTGCGGCCGGCCTCGACCGCCAGAACCCGGAAGTCACGTTCCTTCAATACGTTGAACGTATCCGGCCCGACGGTCGGCATGTCGAAACGAGGGTCCTGGCTCTCCCCGGCAACCTTCACCGCCACCGCACCGGCACCCGCCAGCTCCGCCCCCCGTATCAGACAGGCGTCGGTCCCTTCGATGGCCTCGACAGCCACCACCGCCCCGTCCTTGACCACCACCGTCTGACCCACGTCGAGATCGGCAATCACCCGGGCCAGACGGTATCCATATGCAATGTCCGTCTGCTCCGCCGGTGAAAGCTCGTCGCCAGTCCAAACTCCTGGCGGAGCCAGCAAGTCGGACAAAAGCTCTGGTTGCGGGCGCAATTCGATCCCGGCAGAGGCGAGGTCGTCAGCGAAGGCGGCCAACAGGACGTCGTCGGAGTGAAGCTGCGTGGCCGCCATGACCCGCTGCCCCCGCTCATCCCAGGAAACACCCGGCAAGAGCGCATCCCGTTTTTCGATCTTGCCCAAAAAATAACAACTCGTCACGTTGTTGAACTGCAGGCAACTGACCACGTCCTGCCACTGCGGAAACGGGATTTCGCGGTAGATGGTGGCAAGCCCGGCCAACTCTCCTGCCACCCCGGGTACCACCGCGACAACCACCACCGGCCGGCCTGCCGCCGCGGCCCGCTTTATACCTTCGACCGGGAGCTTCCCCCGCCCTGCCAGGATGGCCACCGCGGGAACCCTGGGAATAGCCGCAAGTTCCTTCACCGGCAGATCCCCCGCTCGGCATTACGAAGAAACCGGATGAAACGGTCGATCTCCGGCGACCCTCCCAGCTCCTGCTCCATCTGCTCGATGGCCTGCGAAACGTTGAGGCCCGCCTGATAAAGCAGTTCGAAGGCTCGCTTCATATCCTGGGAGTCCCGGGGGGACAGCCCTGCCCGGCTGATCCCGTCCAGGTGCAGGCCAACGACGTGCGCGATGTTACCGCCCACTACCACATAAGGCGGTACGTCCTTGTTGACCATGGCCTGAGCTTGAATCAGCGCGCCCTTTCCGATGCGGCTGAATTGATGTATGCCCGCATGAGCACCGATTATTGCCAGGTCTTCGACCTCGACATGACCTGACAGCCCGGCTCCTCGCTCCACCAGCACCTCGTTTCCCAGCTGGCAGTCATGAGCAACGTGAGCCTGCGCCTGGATACGACACCCGCTACCAATCCGGGTCTCACCGTGACCCGTAACGGTTCCCCGGCTGATGGTAACCAGATCGCCGATCTCGTTCTCGTCGCCGATGACGAGAAAAGTCTGCTCGCCCTTGAACTTCAAATCCTGCGGCTCGTTCCCCACGACAGCGCCCGCGCCGATGACGTTTCGGCAGCCCACCGTGGTCCAGCCTTCGATGATGGCACGTGACCCCACCCAGGTTTCGTCGCCCAGGATGACGTGCTCACCCACAACGGCATACGGACCAATGGTTACGCCTTGCCCCAGCTGTGCCCCGGGGTAAACTACCGCCGTGGGGTGAACGCGGGTAGGCAGAACTTGTCCTGCCTGCCACCGCTCGACCTCTTGCATCGATTTGCTCCTCTCCAGCCTGACTGCTGCAGACCAACTGCGGGGTGCGGTGCTATCAACCATTGCGGCGAAACGCAAACAGGAAAGTTCCCTGGGCTGCCACTTCTCCGGCGACCAGGCAACGGCCGCTCACCCGCGCCGCCGATCTGCGGGCCTGCACCACTTCTACTTCGATGTCCACCACATCCCCGGCGCGCACGGGCCGGGCAAAGGTGACTTCCTCCATTCCGGCAAACAAAGGCAACACCGGGCTCGACCGCCCGGTCATCCCATCGGTCGTACCTGCGGGCGTACCTGCGGCGCCCGTACTCTCCGTCGCCCCACCATCCATGACCAGAGGCAGCAACGCGACGGCAGCCACCTGCGCAATCGCCTCTACCAGCAAGACCCGGGGAAAAGAACCGGTGACGTTCTCGCTTGCGCCGTCGCCTGCGTCCTTGCCGGTACGGGTCAACTCTGGGGCTACCAGCGGATCGTTGACGGAAACCAGCTTGATACCTCGCGCACGCTTACCAGGTTCGCATTCGATGATGCGATCCACCCAAACGAAGGGTGGCCGGTGCGGCAATACCTGTTGGATAGCCCGGCCATCCATCGCGCTTCCTCTCCTATCGTCGCTCATGGCACATCTCCCAAACCCTCCGGGCCAGCAAGGCATTGTGACGGTGGCCGGTCCTCACCGCTACCACTCACGCCCGGAAACGGCCGGCCAGGAAGAGATCTCCCAGCAGATCCACCAGTTTGTGGCGAGCGGGTTCGTC
>JBLNBY010000018.1:0-3347 GCA_050260295.1 Bacteroidota bacterium | reverse complement strand
TTCATAACCCGGCTGATCCGCTCCAGTGCCTCGGGAGTTTTACCCTCACACCGGGCGACGATGACCGGCTGCGTGTTGGAGGCCCGGGCGAGCGCCCAGCCGTCGGCAAAGACGACCCGTGCCCCGTCCACCTCGATGACATCGATCACCCCGTCCCGGCCGCGGAATTCGTCCCGCAACGCCGTCACCACGCGAAACTTTCCTTCTTCCGTGGTGGGTACCCGGGTTTCGGCGGTGCTGTAGTAATGGGGGATGGTTTCCCGCATTTGCGACAGCTTCTCGCTGGTATTCGAGAGGATGCGCAGCAGACGACCGGCCGCGTAGAAAGCATCATCAAAGCCGTAAAACTCGTCGGCAAAGAACATATGCCCCGACATCTCTCCGGTGAAGACCGCGCCGAGCTCCTTCATCTTCGCCTTGATGAGCGAGTGTCCGGTCTTGTACCAGAGCGGCCGCCCACCCAGGCGCTCGACCTCCTCCACCAGTGCCTGTGAACACTTCACTTCCGTGATGGCCACGGCTCCCGGATGGCGCGGCAGGATCTCCCGCCAGTAGAGCACCATCAACTCATCGCCCCAGAGGATCTTGCCCTGGTCGTCCACCACGCCAATGCGGTCAGAGTCGCCATCGAAGCCGATCCCCACGTCCGCCTCTTGCTCGACTACGGCTTTCTGCAAGTCACGCAGGTTGGCACTGACGGTCGGGTCGGGCTCATGATTGGGGAAGTGCCCGTCGGACTCGCAGAAAAGAGGGATGACATCACAGCCAAGCCGCCGCAGATATTCCACGGCAAAGAGACTCCCCGTGCCGTTGCCGCAGTCCACCGCTACCGTCAGCCGCCGCGGACCGAGTTTGATCTTCTCCGTCAGCATGTCGAGGTACGACGGCCCCTCGTCGACAAACTGGAGCTTGCCCCGCTGCTCCACCTGGGTCGGACGCCCCCGTACCTGCTCTTCTGCGAGCAATTCCTCCGCCTGCCGGCGCAGCCGCTGAATCTCTTGCCCATAGATGGTGGCAAAGCCCAGAGCCACCTTGAGTCCGTTGTACTGGGGAGGATTGTGGCTGGCCGTTATCATGACCCCGGCGTTGATCCCCAGGTGAACACGGGCATAGTAGAAGAGCGGGGTCGTGACCACACCCAGATCGACCACGTCCATGCCGTTCCTGAGCAGGTTCTCCACCAGTGCATCGCGCAGGCGATCCGAGCTCAGACGGTTGTCGCGACCGACCAATACCCGCCATTCACCCGCCTGCTGATAGTAACGCGCGAGCACCCGGCCCAAAAGCCCCATCACTTCCGGAGTGAGCTGCGAATCGGTCAGGCCGCGGAGGTCGTACTCTCGAAAAATCTCAGCCGGGATCGCGCTCGGCAGGCCCGGTGGGTTCATCCCTGACATCAACACATCCACCTCTCCCATAGGCATCCTCTATTCCTATGATACCTTCCTATGATACATTCACGGCGATCCCGCAGCCCTTCCATCTTCTTGCCTCGTTCCGTCCGGTTCATGTTCTGCTTCCACCTTGCTCCCGTCCAGGTGACAAATGTCCCGTATAGAGCGGGACATTTGTCATGCCGATCCAGAGGATATCCTCTAGTGTCTATACTGTGAATGTTGTAACATGATTACCGGATGGAGTCTCCAAACGGCAAAAGACGGGTGATCTTCATCTATCCTGAGAGGGGGCAGAAATCATGCAGGGCGTCAAGCGGGCACTGCTTACGCTCATTCGTGTGTACGTTGGCTTCCAATGGCTCGAGTCGGGTTGGGGGAAGCTCAATAATCCGGCCTGGGTCGGCGAGAAGGCAGGCTCTGCCATCAACGGCTTCTTCAATGGCGCCATCGCCAAGGCCACTGGCGACCACCCAGCAGTTCAGAGCTGGTATGCTTGGTTCCTCAAGAACGTGGCCCAACCTTCTTCCGGCTTCTTCACCTACCTGATTCCCATTGGTGAGTTCCTGGTCGGTCTGGCTTTGATTTTGGGCGCCTTTACCACCTTTGCTGCTGTCATGGGGGCCTTCATGAACCTCAACTTCATGCTGGCAGGCACCACCAGCACCAACCCGATCCTATTCACGCTCGAGATCTTCATCATCGCGGGCGGTGCAGCCGCCGGATACTACGGCCTGGACTACTTCATCATGCCCTACGTCCGGCCATACTGGAATCGTGTCCGGCAGGCGTTAAGGCTCTCCAGCGGTGAGTTGGGTATAGCCTCCGCCGAGCAAGCCCGCTGAAAGCTGCCGACCGTATCGTTCTGAGGGGCACAAGCCCCTCTTTTTTTGTGCCCTCCCCTCCTGCCCGCCAGCCCCTCCCGTTCATAACCCAGCCATCCGCAACACTCCGTAGCACCGCCGTTCATAACCCTGCATACGTTATTCATAAACTGAACTGCCCGCAACCCGGTGAAAACCCGGCGAAAACCCGGCGGCAGCGCATGCGGAAATCATTCCGATCCGGAAGGGAGCTCCGGCCATGACGGAGGAAGGGGTTCGCCTAAACGACCTGAAAGGGCGGCCGGTCCTGGCGGTGGATAGCGGTCGTGAACTAGCTCGCGTCATCCAGGCACTCTTTCATCCGAGAAGCCTCCGGCTGGAAGGACTGCTGTGCGAGCTGACCGAACCGCCGGCCACCAGCAACGACGACGTCGACGCGTCGGCAGGACCGTACCGCCTTCTAGGTTTGAGCGATCTGCTCGCCATCGGGCCGCACGCCGTCACCGTCGCATCCGCTGCCAGCCTCAATATCCCCACGGTCCGGCCGCCCCTGGCATCCCTGGTGGACTGGGAACGCCTCCTGGTCAACGACCAGGGGCAGATGGTGCAGATGGTCTCCGTACAACGGCCACGCTCGCTCATCGAGCTGCTCACGTCCCGGCCGGCCACCGGCAGCCGCCACCGCCGCCGTACGGGGGCCAGGGCGTATGGCGCGCTCACCGGCACCCCCGGAACCACTGCCTCACCACCGCCGCTCGACCTGGAGCAACTGCCTATCCTCACCGATCAGGGCGAAAAGATCGGGCAACTCCAGGACGTGCTGGTAGACCCGAAGTCCGGCCGGCTAACCGGCCTTCTCATGCGTGAACTGGGTTTCTTGCGCCGCTTCCGTTCACCCATCCTGATCCCGGCAGCACAGGTGCGCTCGCTCGGCGCCGACGCCTGCATCATCCGTGCGGCCAGCAGCGATACCACCACCTGAAGCAACCTGGCGTACTCAACTCATCGTCCTAACGCATTACTGCCGCCAGAATTGCCTTATGGGCGTGCAGGCGGTTTTCCGCCTGGTCGAAGATGACCGAGGTCGGCGCGTCGAGCACCTCGTCGGTCGCCTCTTCGCCCCGGTGGG
>JBLNBY010000017.1:0-4070 GCA_050260295.1 Bacteroidota bacterium | reverse complement strand
CACCCGTTCCCATTCCGAACACGGCCGTGAAAACCTCCAGCGCCGATGGTACTGCCCTGGTAACGGGGTGGGAGAGTAGGCCGTCGCCGGGAGCTATATTCTTTCGACATTGTCATGTCGGACCGAGGGCGGACGCAAACGCACGTCCGCCCTTGACGCGCGCCACGCGCGTTTGGGCGGCCGGTACTAATCCGGTAGTGTGATGTGGTACAGGGTTACGAGCTCCCTGAATCCCAATTTGGTTGCGACACGAAGACTGGCCTTATTGGACAGGTCGGTGCTCCAGGTAACGATGGCTGCTGACTGCAACGCAACACGCAATGCCAGGGCCGAGACGCCCGTGGCGTAGCCTTTTCCAAAGTGATCTGGATCTGTCCCCACCATCACCACTTCCGTCCGGCGTACGGAGAGCGGCCAGAGCCCGGCATGGGAGAGCACCCGGTTGTCATCGGCCACAATCCCAAAGACGCGATATCCGGCCTCAAGTAGATCCGGGAAGGAGGACCAGTCGCGCCAGAACCGGTATTCGCGTCCCGGCACGAGCTCCTCACCTTCTGGGTGAACACCCTCCGGTGCTGAGCAGGTGTAGAGTTTCACGTTCGCGCTCTTCAAGATGGCTCCCGGCAGCTGCATGATCTCGTTGGCAGCGTTCTGCCTGCAGGTGACGATGGAGAGTGGTTCGGTGCGCTCTTTGTAGCGCTCTTTCAGATGTGCCAGCAAAGAGCCAACCTTGACCCCTGGTAAGGCATCGATGAGAACTGTTGCGCCGTTTACGAAGGCGATACCACCGATGCTCCCGCCTGATTCGGCGGCAAAGATAGGGCCACACTGGCCACCGTACGTAGCCAGTAACTTCTCCAGTTCACCATAGAACCAGAGGTTTCCGTCCCAAAGCACGGGATCAACGTTGGGGTATGTATGAGTTTTCAAGAAGTCTATGGCGGCCGTAATGGCACGGGTGTCCAGAAACTGCCACATCGTCTTCTCCCTCCTGAAAATCTTTCGGAGTTTTCGTGAGACGGCGCTCAAGCTCCTGCACGGTCGAGGGGTCTCCTGCGCCGGACCCCCGGGTGCACGCTAGGCAATCCGGGCCGAGCGTGTTACGATTCTTTTCGTGCGGAAGCGTATTAAGGAAACTGATAGGAAGAGGAGTCTCTCTGGCTGCGGGACCTCATTGCTTTGCGCGGGGACGCGGGTAGCAAGACAGGACGGGGGGGACAAGCAGGAAAGGCCATGGCGGTGATGGAAAAGGCTTCGGCGGCAGCCCGCCTTGCTGAGTTGCGGCGGGAGATAAACGAACACAATTACCGCTATTACGTGCTAGATGACCCTATCATCAGCGACGCTGAGTATGACCGGCTGATGCGGGAGCTCCTGCAGCTCGAGGAAGCGTATCCCGACCTGGTGACGCCGGACTCTCCCAGCCAGCGGGTGGGTGCTCCACCGTCTGAAGCCTTTGCCACGGTCTATCACCGTGTGCCCCTATTGTCTTTGGACAACGTCTATAACATCGATGAGCTGCGGGCCTGGGATGCACGGCTACATCGCTGGCTCGAGCTGCCGCCAAACGAGCCCCTGGAGTTCGTGGCCGAGCTCAAGATCGACGGACTGGCGGTCGCCCTCACCTATGAAGAGGGCCGGTTTGTCCGCGGAGCCACCCGTGGTGATGGTGAACGGGGGGAGGACGTTACCGCCAACTTGCGGACGGTGCGCGCCATCCCGCTGGTCTTGCGGGGTACCGCCGGCGACGCCCCGGGTGCCGGCGACACCGCCGGCGCAGGCGACACCGCTGACGGGGGCTTTCCCTTCCGCCTCGAAGCTCGGGGTGAAGTCTACCTCAAGAAAGAGGCGTTCATCTGGCTCAACCAGGAGCGGGTCGAACGTGGTGAGCCCCTCTTTGCCAACCCGCGGAATGCGGCTGCCGGTTCCCTGAGGCAGCTCGATCCCCGGGTTACTGCCGGCAGACCGTTGGCCTTCTGGTGCTATGCCCTTGGATACTTGGAGCCTATTCCGGGCGTCGACCCGGCTGCCGTGCCTTCCTTGCCGGATACGCACTATGGCCGCCTGAAGATGCTGCGTGACTTCGGCTTTCCGGTCAACCCCAACATCCGGCTCTGCCGGGGTGTGGAAGAGCTCGTCGACTATCTGAGGGAGTGGGAGGACACACGGCACAAGCTCGACTACGCGACCGACGGGATTGTTTTCAAGGTAAACTCCATCACCTTGCAGGAACGTCTGGGGGCGACGGCGCATGCCCCGCGTTGGGCCATCGCCTTCAAGTTCCCGGCCGAAGAGGCGACCACGGTAATCCGGCAGATAGTAGTTCAGGTCGGCCGTACCGGTGCGCTCACTCCCACTGCGGTGTTCGACCCGGTGGAGATCGGTGGATCCACGGTCAGCCGGGCCTCGCTTCACAATGAAGATTACATACGTGAGAAGGACATTCGTATTGGAGATACGGTGTTGGTTCACAAGGCCGGAGAGGTAATCCCCGAAGTGATCAAGGTGGTTGCCGAGCGCCGCACCGGGGCGGAGCAGCCGTTCGTGATGCCGGATCACTGCCCGGTGTGTGGCAGCGAGGTGCGGCGGGAGCCGGGTGAAGCGGTTGCCCGGTGCGTTGGCCGTTCCTGCCCGGCGCAGATGGAAGAGGCGCTGATCCACTTTGCCTCCCGCGATGCCATGGATATCCAGGGACTTGGACCGAAGCTCACGCACCAGCTGCTGGAAAAGGGGCTCGTCAAGTCCATGGCCGACCTCTACCGGCTGCGTCTCGAGAATCTCATGACTTTGGAGAGAATGGGGCGCAAGTCAGCCCAGAATCTTCTCGCCGCCATCGAGGCCAGCAAGGAGCGGGGGATGGCACGGTTGCTCTATGGGCTCGGCATCCGGCATGTGGGTGAGGAGACGGCCCGGGACCTGGCCCGCCATTTCCGCACCATGGATGCCCTGATGGAGGCTACGGAAGATGACTACCGGCGGGTGTCCGGGGTTGGCCCGGAGGTGGCCGGGAGCCTAAAGGCCTTCTTCCACGATGAGGCCAACCGCCAGCTGGTTCGTGTACTGGCTGAGCTCGGGGTCAAGATGGAAGCTACGGCCGGCGGACGGGCTGCGGAGTTGGCCGCCCAGCCGGCGAGGCAACAGTCGGTGGGCCTGCTCGTGGGCGAAGCAGGGGGCGATGGGCCGGACGCCGACACGGGCACGATCACAGCCATGGCCAAAGCCACGACCGAGGCTTCGGCCCAGGCTTCAGTCTTTGCCCGGCTGTTGCCAAAGGTATCGGACAGGCAGCCTTTTGCGGGAATGCAGATGGTGGTTACCGGTACCCTGGCGGGCCTCACCAGGGAGGAAGCCGAAGCGCTCATCGAAGCTGGTGGGGGACGGCCGGGATCTTCGGTATCTCGTAAGACCAATTACCTGGTGGTTGGAGAAAAGCCCGGGGAGAGCAAGTTGACAAAGGCGCAAGAGCTGGGTACATCGGTTTTGAACGAAGAAGAGTTTCTGAGGATGATGGAGGAGGACTGACGTACAGACATGGGGAAGCTGTCGCAGCAACAGGTCGAGCATGTTGCCAGGCTGGCCCGGCTCGCCCTGCAGGAGCCGGAGAAGGAGAAGTTTGCCCAGCAGTTGGGGCAGATTCTCGCGTATGCGGAAAAGATCCGTGAGCTGGATCTGCAAAATGTTGAACCGACAGCCCACGTGTTGGGAATCACCAACGTCACCCGGCCCGACCAGGTCAGGAAGTCGTTGAGCCAGGAAGAAGTGCTGCAAAACGGGCCGGAAGTCCAGGACGGTTGCTTCCGGGTTCCCCGGATCGTCGAAGAGGCTTGAGATCTGAGACAGCAGGCGCAGGCAGTGGCGGCCGCGGGAGTTTGAGAAAATGAGCGGTAGTGGCCGCGGGCAGAGACCGACAGTAACCACAGGGAGTGGTAGGTTTGCAGATCCATGACTTGAGCCTGGTGCAGGCCACTGAGATGCTTGCCCGGGGAGAGCTTTCCGTTGCCGAAGTAATAAACGGATTATATGACCGGATCGAAGCGGTCGAGGAGAAGGTCCAAGCCTTTTTGGAGATT
>JBLNBY010000016.1:0-4048 GCA_050260295.1 Bacteroidota bacterium | reverse complement strand
TGCGGAACGATCTTCTGGCCTTCCGGGCCCCCCAGGAAGGCCAGGAGTCTGAAGCCGGCATCAGCATTCCTGGCCGCCTTGGGGACTACATAGCCGATGGGGAAGACCACCGTCGCCCGTTCCTTCTGGTAGGGCAGGCGCATCACGTCGAAGTTCAACCCCTGCTGCGTGCGGGCGGAAAGCGTCATGTTGTACGCGTCGATGATCATCGCCGCCCGCCGGTTGAGGAACATCGCCGGCGACCCACCATACGTCTGTCCCTGGACCGAAGTGGGAGCAACCTTGTCCTTCTGGATCAGGTCTACGTAAAAGGCGATCGCCTCCCGGGTGGCATCCTCGAGCACGCGGGATCGCAAGGTCTTGGGATCTACCACCTCACCGCCGTTCTGCCAGATGAAGGGGAATAACCACTCGGGGAAGAGGCGTCCGTCAGTCTCGAAGTGGCTGGCAAAGCCGAAAGTCGGACGGCCGGGATAGGGCGTCAACTTGAGCGCTGCTGCCCGGAAGTCTGCCCACTTCCAGTCGTCCGAGCGTGCGAGTCCGGCTTGCTTGAACATATCTTCATTGTAGAAGAGTACGAACGGCGAAAAACTACGGGGTAGCCCATACAGCTTGCCTTCGAAGGTGAAGCCATTCACTACCGCCGGGAAAAGATCGTCTACAGGATAGCGGAACTTGGCTACGTAAGAATCGATAGGCTGGAGAGCTCCGGCCTCGACGAACTGGGGAATACGATCGAAGGCCAGCATGGATACGTCCGGAGCATCGCCCCCGGCGATCATGGTGAGCAGCTTGTCGTAATACTTGCTGGGGATGTGAATGGTTTCGACTTTGATGTCAGGGTTTTGCGCTTCAAAGGTTTTTATCAGCGACTGCATCGCCTGGTTGTACTCGGGACTGCCCCAGTAGGAGAACTTCACGGTAGTAGCCGCCTCTGTTGCAGTGGCTGCCAACAGCATGGCAAGTACAAGAACCCCGGCGAGTGCTCCGACCAGCTTTACCCGAACGTTGGTGAACCGTCTCATCATCACTACCTCCTTTGGCAAATCGGGTTCACACCGGACCTCATCGGGTTCCCACCATTCACGGTCGACCTTCCCCTGTACTCCTCGACCTCGCCCCTTCCCTCAACCCTTTATCCCGGAGATGACCACCCCCTCGATGAAAAAGCGCTGGGCCAGGAAGAAGACGACCACCGGTGGTATGGCAACCACGACGGAAGCCGCCATCATCAGGTGAATGACCGGCTGTCCGGGGTCCAGAGGGGACTGAAAACCGTTTAGGGCAAGTGTGAGCGTCCATTTTTCGGAAGAGTTGATGTATATCAGCGGATGCATGAAGTCATCCCACGCCCACATGAATGAGAGTATGGCAAGAGCGGCCAAGGCCGGTTTCACCTGCGGAAGGAGTACCCGCACCAAAATGCCCAGCGATGAACAGCCGTCGATACGGGCCGCCTCATCCAACTCCTTGGGGATGCTGAGGAAGAATTGCCGTAGAAGGAAGATGAAGAAAGGCCGTCCGAAGAAGAAAGGTACGAAGAGCGGCAGGAACGTATTGACCCACCCAAGATACCGGAAGAGGATGAAGCTGGGAATCATCGTAACTTGGTAGGGTAACATCATGGTAGCGATCACGAGCAGAAAGAGCTGATCCCGACCGGGAAAACGCAATCTGGCAAAACCATACGATATAACGAGCGACGAACCGACTGAGCCCAGCCCACTCATGACCGTGACATATATGGTGTTGAGGAAATACCGCCCAAACGGCATGGCCGTGAGCGCTCGTACGTGATTCTCCCAGCGTACTGGATCAGGCACCCACTGGGGCGGGAAGTCGAAGAGATGGTTTACGTCTTTCAATGACATCGAGATCATCCAGGCCACCGGAGCAAGTACCACGAGTGAACCGGCAAGCAGTACGATCTGTGCCGCCACTGCCGGCAGGTCTTTGCGGGCTCGCACCCAAAGGGGAGCGTGACGAGTTCTCGTACCGACCGCTGTACTCACACCCGCTCACCTCCTGCGTAATACACCCAGCGGCGGGATATCCGGAATTGCACCAGGGTGAGGATGACGATGATCAGGAAGAGTATCCACGCCATGGCGCTGGCGTAGCCCATCTTCATGTAGGTGAACGCGTTTTCGTAGAGGTAGAGCACGTAAAAGAGGGTGGCATTCTGTGGACCGCCCTGCGTCATTATGTAAGGCAGGGTGAATACCTGGAATGCACCGATCATTCCCGTGATCAAGTTGAAAAAGATGCTCGGAGAAACCAAGGGAACTGTAATCCGCCAGAACCTGCTCCAGGGACCGGCCCCGTCGATGTCGGCCGCCTCATGCAATTCCACGGGAACACCCTGCAGCCCCCCCAGGAAAATGACAGTTGCCGTGCCAATGGTCCACAGACTCATGATTATCATTGCCGGCAGCGCCCAGCTGGGTGAAGCGAGCCACAGCGGTCCGGGAAGGCGCAAAAGCGCGAGGATATTGTTGATGATACCGATTTCGGGATTGAAGACCCACCGCCAGACCACGGCGGTCACGACCCCCGGCAGGATCGTGGGAAGGTAGAAGATGGTACGATACGCACCGATGCCCCGTACCTTCTGGTTGAGCAGCGCGGCCAGGAGCAAAGCCGCCAGGAGATCGAGCGGCACGGCCACCACCGCATAAACCGCGGTCACCTGCAGGGCCCGCCAAAAAAGAGGGTCGTGGATGAGTTGCTGGAAATTGTCCAGACCGACCCAACGGGCGGGGCTCAAGAGATTCCAAGAAGTGAAGCCCAATACGAAAGAAGCGACCATCGGGCCAGCGTAGAAGACGACGAAGCCGGCAAGCCAGGGTGAGATGAAGAGGTACCCTTCCCGTGCCTCTCGCCGGGCGAGAGGACTCCCTCCCGGCTTGCGGTTGATCTGCGGCCCCGCTTTCCAGCCTGCCACCGCCTGCACCCCAACCACTTCCTTTCCCTATTCCCTCATTCCCGCTCGTCCCCGTGCTGCTCACCCTCACTCCGGCACGGGCCGCAGGTGCCAGGCCTGCCAGACCGCGCCCTCGTGAGCGCCGACCGCTGAGTCAGAGCAATCAACACCGCGAGCAGGGTCAGCTTCGTTGAGGTCGAGCCGGAGCAGGCCCTGGTCGTCCGGTTCGAGCTCACCCTCTCGCTGGTCTACATCCGCCGCTCCCGGGGCCGCCATCGTCAACCGGCGGAAGTGCCAACGCCGGCAGCCGGCAACTTCCACGCCGAGAGAAGCCGGTGCACCAGAGCCAGGCTGCCTCCCCCGCCGGCCCACACCAGCAGGCACGGCCAGCACCAGGTGTTCGCAAAGCCCCGGCATCACCGCCGAGTCGATCAGCCAGTGGCTGGCATACTCACCGACATCCCTCGCCCCGGCTGGCTGCGGCATGGTTTGCCATTCAGCCTGCAACCCGTCGGTATCCACGAAGCGGGCCCGTGCCAACAGTGAGGCAACCGCCCGCCGCAGCCCAAGTGCCGCCCGGGCTTCGGCCATCACCCTCGCCGCCTCGTCTGCACTCATTCCGATGGGCTTCTCTACCCTCGGTGGATGGATCCAGAAGACACTCCCCAATAACCACGTCTCATCGAGATCGCGGTGAAACTGGCGTAACCTGACGGCTGGCGGCAGCGCCGTGCGGGGCTGAATCATCTGAACGAGGGTAAACTCCGGAAAAGTGTATTTGAAGAGACGGAAGAACTCGTCGTAAGGTGTACCATTCCAGACGAGACTGCCGTACACCCGTGAACTGTACAGATCCCCGCAGTTTTCGATCATGAGGAAGGCATCCGGCCGCGTTCTCCGGAGTCGCCTGATGGTCTCCTCGAGCAACTCCACGTATCCCTGATTGTATAGCCCGTGATGGTCGTAATGAGTGTGACCGTGGTTGTAGCAGGCAAAAGGTGTGGCTGAACCGAGCTGATCGAAGTAGATTCCCCTGGCTCCGTAGGCAGTCACCATCCATTCGGCAAAGTCGGCCAGGTGGCGGCGCCAGTCCTCGTGGGCTGGGCAGCAAACATCGAAAGTTAC
>JBLNBY010000015.1:0-3649 GCA_050260295.1 Bacteroidota bacterium | reverse complement strand
GCACAGGAGGCGATGTCACTGATGGAGTACCGAAATCTTGGGCGCACGGGAGTGAAGGTGAGCCCCCTCTGCCTGGGTTGCATGCTCTTCGGCGGCCGTACCGAGGAAGCCGATGCGATCCGGATCATCGACCGGGCTCTCGATGCAGGGATCAACTTCATCGACACAGCCAATGTCTACAACCGGGGCCGGAGTGAGGAAGTGGTCGGCAAAGCCCTGAGACAGAATGGCAAGCGTGACCGGGTAGTATTGGCCACCAAGGTCCATGGGCGCATGGCCGATGACGATCCCAACGCCTGGGGGAATTCCCGCCGCCACATCATCGAACAATGCGAAGCGTCACTTCGCCGCCTGCAGACCGACTACATCGACCTCTATCAGATCCACCGGCCCGGCTCCGACGTACCCATCGACGAAACCCTGCGGGCACTGGACGATCTGATTCGAGCCGGCAAGGTCCGCTACATCGGCACCAGCACCTTTGCTGCCTGGCAGGTAGTCGAGTCGCTCTGGGTCTCCAAGGAGCTCGGGCTCAACCGTTTCGTCACCGAACAGCCTCCCTACCACCTGCTCGACCGCCGCATCGAGCGTGAACTCATCCCCATGGCCCAGACATACGGGCTGGGGATCATTCCCTGGTCTCCACTGGCAGGGGGCTTTCTAACCGGCAAGTACAACAGGGACCAAAAGCCGCCCGAGGGATCCCGGTATGATGAACATTCAGCCAGGGAAGACATGTTCAGCGAGCAAGCCTTTGCCGTTCTAGACGTAGTGAGGGAGCTGGCAGCGGCCAAAGGCTGCACCCCCAGCCAGCTGGCTCTGGCCTGGGTGGTCCAGCAACCAGGCGTCGCCAGCCCCATCATCGGACCGCGTACCATGGAGCAACTCGAAGACAACCTGGGGGCACTACAAGTCACCATCACCGACGAGGACCGGGCCAGTCTCGACAAGGTGGCGCCACCTGGACGTGCCATCGTCCCGTACTACCAGGCTGACTTCGGCCCGCACAAGTTCCGGTGGTGAGACTGTCTTTCCCAACCTTTGTGCTGGTACTTGGCTTGCTCGCCATCATCCCGCTCCTGGATGCGCTTGCCGTGAAATCCGGGTTGTCGCAGCCGGCCCCATGGAAGAGCCAACTTCCGTTTCGATGAACGAAACAGGAAGCAGACGACGGGCGCCGTAGTTATGGAAAGGTCGGGCAAGCTGCGGGTAGGAGGTAGGGCTTTGGATTCTTGGCGCGGACAGGGTGGAAGCGAGAATCACGGCCATACGTGCGAAAGAAATAACGCCTGTGAAATCGAGCGTGAGGCCGGCGAGGCCGGCCGTTTGCGTGCGCGTGTCAAGTCTTTGGAGTGCGGGGAGAAGCAGCCGGTAGCCGTCCGGGGGGAGGTTGCCGTCCTCTACGACCGTTTGGGCGATGAACTCATCGACGAATTGACGGCGTACCTGCGGGATGAGATCTCCGTAAAAGAGCTCGGGGTAGTGGCGTGGCTGGCACAAAACCTGCCGGTGGATAAGGTTCTCCCGGCATTCGTCCGGATCGCCCGGGATGAGACGCGCAGCATCGTGGTGAGGGTCAAGGCGGCCCAGGTGGTCGCGGCCTTGACTGAAACGGAGCGGGAGCAGCAGACGTTCGAAGAGAAGCTGGCCGAGCTGGGGTTGTTGACGGAGGAGGCGGGGGCGGTCCTCTATTCGTTGGCTCAGGAGAGCGTACTCAGTCTGATGGAAGAGGTCGGTCACCCGACGCACGTGGAGGAGGCCATCGAAGCGGCACTCATCTTCCAGGATGCGGTGGGTGATGACCTTTTCAACGTCATCCCGCGCCTGGTGGAGACCAACAGTACGGCGGCCGCCAACGTGTTGGCGGCCCTAGCTGTGGGGGGCGAGAACGCCACGGTGCGGGCCCAGGCCCGGCGGGCTTTGATTCGCCTTGCCCGGCATGGGGTCGAACCCGACAGTGCGGCTCTGGAGGAGTTGGCGTCCGCCCGCTACGCCGGCGCGTTTCGCGTTTTCGGACCGGCATTGCCTGTGCCACCGACACCGGCGGCAGGAGGCGGGGAGGCCAACCAGCACGAGATGCCGGCCGGCAAGCAGGAGGCGCAGGCCGGCAAGGAGGAGAGTCTGCACATACTCTGGCAGTTCAAGTGTGGGCTTGTACAGGAGGCGGGTTTTCTGCTGCGCCGCACGCCCCACGAGCCTGTCGAGCTGGTAGACGGTTACATCTCGCGGCTCTTCCCGCCGCCGGTGATGGCGCAACTGATCTTCTTCCCTTACCTGCCGGAGAGTGTGGTAAGGATCGAAAAGCTTACCTTCCGCGCGGCCCGTCAACTCCTCGAGGAGGCATGGGCGGAGCGCCGGGAACAGAACGAACGACTCCCCGACTCACTCGAGGCTTTCCAGGGCTTCCTGGACAACTGGATTCTGGACGGGGAGTTGATCGGTGCCAGCCGCGACAACCCCAGCGTTGACCTGATGGCCCAGCGCAATCCCCTGCCGCTTCTGGATGGGGTGGCGGCCAAGGTGGCCCAGCGGGTGGAAGACTCTCTGGGAAGGGCCGGTTGGAATCGGGAAGCGATTGGTGGAGCGCTTGCCTTGTGGGCAGCCTACGTGTACATGGCCCGTCCCCGGCTGCGGAAGGTCGAGCCCTGGGCGGCTACGGTCGTCTATGTCTCACGGACTCTCCGGGGCGAGAGCCTGAAGCAGAGCGAGGTGGCCAGAGCGTTTCAGGTAGCCCCAGCCACCGTCGCTCGCAATTTCCACGACATGGTCTCCCGGCTCAATCTGCGGGATGGGGAGGGGTTGATTCAACTCCGCCTGCCGGGCTGGGCCGATTAGAGAAAACCCGCAAGAGCTCCATGGGGAGCGGGAAGAGAATCGTAGAGTTTTGCTCGGCGGCGATTTCCGTGAGGGTTTGCAGGTAGCGCAATTGCAGGGCCGCCGGCTGGGAAGCGATGACCTGGGCTGCGGCCGACAGCTTCTCGGAAGCTTGGAGCTCTCCCTCGGCGGCAATCACCTTGGCCCGGCGCTCCCTTTCCGCCTCCGCCTGCTTGGCCATCGCCCTCTTCATGCTCTCTGGCAGCTCCACCGCCTTGATCTCGACGGCGGTAACCTTGATGCCCCAGGGATCGGTCGCCTCATCGAGCAGTTGCTGCAGGAGGGCGTTGAGCTCGGCCCGCTTGGCCAGCATATCGTCCAGCTCATGCTGGCCGAGCACCGAGCGGAGCACGGTCTGACCCAGGAGGGTCGTGCTACTGACGTAGTCCGCCACCTTCACCACCGCCGCTACCGGATCGGAGACGTTGAAGTAGACGACCGCATCCACCTCGACCGGCACGTTATCCTTGGTGATCACTTCCTGGCGGGGCACGTCGATGGTGAAGGTACGCAGGTCGATCTTGCGTACCTGGTCGATGCCGAAGGGGAAGATCACGTTGAGCCCGGGCGAGAGCACCCCGACTTGACGCCCGAAGCGGAAGAGCACTCCCCGCTGGTACTCGGTGATGATTCGCACCATGCTCGGGAGGAAGATGATCGGGACGACCAGTAAAGGAATGAACCAGAATGTCCGGGTGAGCGGCCAGCCGATCGCAGACCACAGGACACCGGACACAACCAGGAAAGTCAGCACCGCCCTGGCCTTGGTAAAGAG
>JBLNBY010000014.1:0-6054 GCA_050260295.1 Bacteroidota bacterium | reverse complement strand
GCCATGAGGTAAGATAGAGTGAGAATACGCAAGGAGGACATCCACTTGGCAACGCAGATAGCAGCACAACTTTACACCGTGAGGGACTTTCTCAAGACGCCGGCGGAGATCGAAAGCTCGTTCAAGCGGATCCGGGAGATTGGCTATCGGGCAGTCCAGCTGTCGGGCTTGGGACCGGTCGAACCGGAGAGGCTGGCCGAGATCGCCCGGAATAACGGGCTCGAAATCTGTGCCACCCACGTCGACTACTACGCTCTGCGGGATAGGACCGAGCAGCTGATCCGGGAGCACAAACTGTGGGGCTGCCGCTATGTCGGCATCGGCGGGTTGCCGGGGGAGTACCGGACGGCAGAGGGATACGCCCGGTTTGCCAAGGAGGCTTCGGAGGTTGCCCGGCGGTTGGCTGACGAGGGGCTGGTCTTCATCTACCACAACCATGCTTTTGAACTGGAGAGGGTGTCAAAAGACGCGGAAGGCCGCGGTGGCCGCACCGGCCTCGACATCCTGTATTCCGAGAGCGATCCCCGGTACTTCTGTGCGGAAATCGACACCTACTGGGTGCAGTATGGTGGGGGTGACCCGGCAGTCTGGATCAGGAGGCTGTCCGGCCGCATCCCGGTAGTTCACTTCAAGGACATGACTGTCCACGGGCACGAGCAGCTGATGGCAGAGGTGGGGGAGGGCAACCTCAACTGGCCTGAGATCCTCAAGGCCTGCCGCCAGGCGGGGGTAGTCTGGCATATCGTTGAGCAGGACATCTGCCAGCGGGATCCCTTCGAAAGCCTGGCTATCAGTCTGGAGAATCTGCACCGGATGGGCATGGAGTGATGGCGCAGTAAATGGCCAATGGTACACTGAGGTGGCGACGATATGAGTGGGCGAGCCGACAACTCGCCCTTTGCTGTAATCTAGAGGCATTGGGAAAGTTATAGGCGAAGCAAGCTGCCAAAGGGTCGCAAGGTCAGTGTCTAGCTGTGGCCACCCACAGGGGGGAGGGAGCTCAGCTGTGGAAGGGGTTCGCGATTTGAAAGGGGTTCTTGATGATTCTGCCCAGGAGGTCTGCGAAACCTTGGCCGGGTGGAGCAGCCTGCCAGAGCTCATTAGCAATCAGGTATCAGCCTTTCTGGGGCGGCAGACAGGTGAAGAGCAGCAGGATGGGGGCGAGCCGGGATGAGGCTTCCCGAATCCCTTGCCGGCCTCTTCAAGAACTACGTTTTCGACACGCTGGACGACGAGCGAGATGCTGGGCTGGTGATCCGCACCGTACTGGCTTATGGGGAATGGGAGGAGATCCTCTGGCTCTTTCGCCACTATGGGCGGGAGAAGGTCAAACAGGTTTTCCTCGATGACTACTACGGATTGCGAAGTTTGCCTGCCGCGACACGAAGTCTTTGGGAAACACTCTTTGTTCCAGACAGCCTGACTCCTGCTAAGAAGGCGGGTGGGAGTGCACCCTCGACTCGGGTTGAGAGATGGAGAGTTCGCCGGCGTCCCGGCGAGGACGGTTTTCTCAACTTCATTTCAGGTTTGGATGGCGGGGAGGGGCTAAACTAGGAGCGGGTTCTGGAGGTGACAGAGTCTTATGGCAACCGGTACGGAGACCCGTTCCAAGCAGCGGGTTGCACTGGATATCGGGGGCATGAGCTGCGCTTCCTGCGCGGTACGGATCGAGGGAGCACTGCGGTCGGTAAGGGGTGTCAGCTCGGCGAATGTGAACTTTGCCGCGGAAAAGGCGGCAGTGGAGTTTGATCCTAGCGAGGTCAATGTCCAGGCGCTGATCGATGCCGTCAAAGAGACCGGCTACCAGGTACGCACCCAGACCCGGCAGGTTGGTATCGGGGGCATGACCTGTGCCTCCTGCGCTGCTCGCGTGGAGAGTGCATTGGCGGAGCTGCCGGGAGTTCAGAAGGTGAATGTCAACCTGGCGACTGAGAAGGCGACTCTCGAGTATGTCGGTGACCTTCCCTTCTCTCACATCAAGCGGGCCGTCGAAGATGCCGGTTACAGGGCCTTCGACGTGGAAGAGAAGAGCGCGACCGACCGGGAGAAGGCGGCGCGGGAAGCAGAGATAAGGGGTATGTGGCGTCGCTTCCTGGCGGGGGCGATCTTGTCCTTCCCCTTGGCCGTCTTTATGGTTGGTGAACTGTTTCCGGCCTTGTGGGGGGTACTGCCCGATATACTCCGGAATCCCTGGTTCCAGCTGGTGCTGGCAACTCCCGTGCAATTTGGTGTGGGACTGCACTTCTATGTAGATGCCTACCACGCCCTAAAGGCGCGGGCCGCCAACATGTCCGTGCTGGTAGCCCTGGGTACATCCGCTGCCTACTTCTACAGCCTGGCGGTGACCGGATGGGGCGAGCGGTTTGGCGCCCACCACGTCTACTATGAGACGGCAGCCATCATCATAACCCTGGTGATCCTGGGCAAGTACCTCGAAGCCAAGGCTAAGGGCCGTACTTCCGAGGCCATTCGCAAGCTCATGGGTTTGCAGGCGAAGACGGCCCGCGTCATCCGGGACGGCCAGGAAGTAGAGATACCGGTGGATGAGGTTGAGGTCGGCGACGTCGTGGTCGTCCGCCCGGGCGAGAAGATACCGGTCGATGGAGTGGTGACCGAAGGGACGTCCGCAGTCGACGAGTCGATGCTGACGGGAGAGTCGATCCCGGTGGACAAGAAGCCGGGCGATCTCGTCATCGGCGCTACGATCAACGGAAACGGGACCTTCCGATTCCAAGCGAGCAAGGTGGGTAAGGACACGGCGCTGGCCCAGATCATCAAGATCGTTGAAGAAGCTCAAGGGCGTAAGGCTCCGATCCAGCGATATGCCGACAGGGTGTCGGCGGTCTTCGTTCCGGTGGTGATCACTGTGGCGGTGTTCACCTTCGTGGCCTGGTATTTCCTGATCGATCGGGGCGACTTCGTGCGGGCGCTGCTCAACATGATCGCCGTTCTGGTGATCGCCTGTCCCTGCGCCCTGGGCCTTGCTACCCCGACGTCCATCATGGTCGGCACGGGCAAAGGCGCTGAACGAGGGATCCTGATCAAGAGCGGCGAGGCGCTGGAGACTGCACATAAACTGAGAGCGGTGGTGCTAGACAAGACCGGCACTATCACCCGGGGCAAGCCGGCCCTCACCGATGTGGTGCCGCTTGGTACGTGGGCTGGAGCCGGGCCGCCCGTCACGAACGGTACAGCGGACGGTGGTGCCAAAGCTGCGACAGATGAAGCCCGGCAGGAGCTTCTCCGCCTGGCCGCGGCTTTGGAGAAGGGGTCCGAGCATCCGCTGGGGCAGGCGATCGTAGCTGGGGCCGAAGAGCGGAGAGTTGCTCTCCCGGAGAGTGAGGAGTTCGTCGCCGTACCTGGTCATGGCGTCCGCGGCCGGGTAGCCGGGCACGAGGTGATCGTGGGCAACCGCCGGATGCTGCGGGAGGCTGGCCTGCTTCCGACCTCTGACCGCGAAGGCCAGCCGGGTGAGGGTGCGCCGGTCGCCACAGAGATAGAGACTGTTGCTAGCCAGCTCGAGAATGCCGGCAAGACCGCCATGCTGGTAGCCATCGATGGGCGTCCCGCTGGGGTGATCGCGGTGGCCGACACGGTCAAGCCGGAATCGGCAGAGGCGGTGCGTCGGCTGCAGCAGCTGGGCATTGCGGTCTATATGATTACGGGCGACAACCGGCGGACGGCGGCTGCCATCGCCAAGGAAGTCGGCATCGAGCCCGAGCACGTCCTGGCTGAGGTTTTGCCGGAGGACAAGGCAGCCAAGGTGCGGGAGCTGCAAGAGCAAGGGCTGACCGTCGGAATGGTTGGTGATGGAATCAACGATGCTCCCGCCCTGGCCACGGCGGATATCGGCTTTGCCATTGGTACCGGCACGGACGTGGCGATCGAGTCGTCCGATGTGACACTCGTCGGCGGGAGCTTGATGGGGCTGGTCGACAGTATCAGACTCTCCCGGGCCACTATGCGCAACATCTACCAGAACCTCTTTTGGGCGCTGGTCTATAACACCCTGGGCATTCCGGTGGCAGCAGCAGGCTTCCTGGCACCGGTGATCGCCGGGGCGGCCATGGCCTTCAGTTCGGTATCGGTGGTGACCAACGCTTCGAGACTGCGCCGCTTCCGTTTCGAAGGCTGAGAATTCCATGGTGAGAATATGTGGCAAAGAGATGTAGCCTCTCTGGCGGCTGAACCCCTGGATGTACTAATAATCGGCGGTGGCATCAACGGTGCTGCCACCGCCCGCGAGTTGGCGCTGGCCGGCTGGCGTGTCGGGCTGGTCGAAAAGGAAGACTTCGGCTGGGGAACCACGGGCCGCTCCACACGGCTGATTCATGGCGGCCTGCGTTATCTTGAGCTGTTCGACTTCGGGTTGGTGCGGGCATCGTTGCGGGAGCGGGAGATCCTGCTCCACCTCGCCCCGCACCTGGTCCGGCCGCTCCCCTTCCTGACCCCCGTCTACCAGGATGATCCCCATCGCTTTTTCACCGTCCGCATGGGCATGGTTCTCTATGATCTGCTCTCCTACGATAAAAGCCTACCCTCCCACCGCGTCCTGACCCGGCGTCAACTGCTCGATCTGGAGCCGGGACTGCGGCAAGAAGGGCTGACGGGCGGCTTCGAATACTACGACGCCCAGGTTGCCTTCCCGGAACGCCTCACCCTCACCTACCTGCGGGCGGCTGCCCGGGCAGGGGCCAGGGTGGTCAACCATGCGGCAGTTAACCGGTTGATAACTGATGAGAGAAACACGGGCGGGTCGCCGGCTGGGGCGCCCCACACGGGCCGGAGGGTTGTGGGCGCAGAGGTGGTGGACCTGCTTGCTCCCGGACAACCGGCATACCGGGTGCAGGCCAGGCTGGTGCTGAATGCCGCCGGTCCTTGGGCCGACGTGGTAAACCGGCAGTCGGTACCCGGATATCGAGCCAACCTTCGGCTGACGAAGGGTATCCATCTGGTGATACCGGCTTTTCTCCAGAGCGAACGGGCAATGGTGATGCTCGCCCGCCGGGACGGGCGGCTCTTCTTCTCCATTCCCTGGCAGGGATTTACCCTAGTGGGCACGACCGACACCGATTACGACGGGGACCTGGACCACGTTGTGACGACTGCTGATGATGTCCGTTACTTGCAGGAGTCGACTCGCTTCTACTTCCCCGATGTCCGGCTTGAACCGATTTACCTTACTACAGCCGGGTTACGACCGCTGGTACGGGCGGCGCGTGCGTTGCGCAGCCGTGCTGCCAGCCAGCAAGCCGGGGAGTTGTCGGCTTCCGCTGTTAGCCGCCGGCATGCGATCCGGGATCATGCGGCGGAGGGAGTGCCGGGGCTGGTCAGTGTCCTGGGCGGAAAGATCACGGACGCCCGGGTGGTGGCGCAGGATGCGGCCCTGGTGGTGGAACGGCTGCTCGGGCCGGCGCCGGTTCGCCGGAGAGAACGCCTGAAGCTCTCCCGGACGCAAGTGCTGCCGGGCGGAGAGATCGATGATCCGGCGAGCGAGGCCCAAGCTCTGCGGGGGCTGGGCGTGGGCGAGTCGGAGGCCGGGCGGTGGGTGTCGCTCTACGGTAGTGAGGCGGCGGAGCTTGCTGGCCGGGCTCGGTCTGCGGGAGTGGGGGCTCCGGCCGGTACGACCGGTGATCACCATTGGCTCCGAGCGGAGGTGGCCTGGGCCGTGACGGAGGAGATGGCGCGGACCACTGCCGACGTCCTGCTGCGCCGCACGGGGCTGGGCTTGCGCCCGGGCCTGGGCCTGGACCTGGCCGCCCGGGTGGCCGGGTGGGTGGGCGAGATCCTGGGCAGGAGCGAAGAAGAACAGCGCCGAGATCTGGAATCCTACCGCCATACCGTCGCCGAACTCCTTCCCCAGGACTGACCGTCCACCGTCGCAGCTGCCAGATGGCGAGGGCCGGGCTGCTTCAGGGCCGGGCGGCTCCAGCGCCGAGGGGGACGGGCGCCCGTCCCTTCGCCGGGCAGGAGGGCAACGGGCGGTGCCGAATGCAGAGGAGAGGAGAGGAGTCAGACTCTGCAGGGAGGTCGTCCGATGCAAGGTCCTTTCCC
>JBLNBY010000013.1:0-5412 GCA_050260295.1 Bacteroidota bacterium | reverse complement strand
GGCTGTCAGACGCTAGAACTCCCAGGTGTAAGTTGCCCCGAGCATTGCGAGGCTGAGGAGAGCCAGCGCGATCACGAACAGCCGATTCCGCATTCGAAGTTACCTCCCTAGAGGTTTCACTGATCCTACCTGCGCAGGATTGCCATTCCGCTCCGCTCTAGGGATCGCTGTTTCTGCCTTGCCTTCCTCCGGTAAAGTCAATCCTGATTCACAACCCCTGCATTACCAGCTTCCCTCACCACCCGAGCCGTCCGTCCTGTCAACCCAGCTGACGATTGATGCCGTCCAGGCAGGCCCGGATCGTGGCCTCCATCTCATCCCCCCGGACGATGCTCGTCCCCAAAAGGGGTATTTCGCCACTCTCTCTTTCGAGCACCAGCGCCACCAATGCTACGTCAGTATGACCCAGACGCGCCAGCGTCGCTTCTTCCAGCCGCAGGTACTCGCCTTCGGCCAGAATCGCCTCACCGGCACGCGTGGCCGCCAACGCCGCCACCACCGGCCCTGATTCGCCGGCACGACTGCTTTCCGCCTCCCCAACGTACACTCCGCGACGCCAGGCAAGCTCGACCCGTACCCTGACACCATCTTTGGTCTTCTGGATTGAGTACGAGTGGAGCCCTACTCGACCCTCCTCCTTGATTCCCTTTTCATCACTCAGGAGGGCAATGGATATCTTCTGCCTTTCCGGAATGAAACCTACCTGAACTTCGAAGAGCGCCTCGATCTCCTTGATGAGCTCCTGTACGTTGCGTCCCTCAGCCACTACGTGCACTTCGGCGATGTCACCGGCGTCATCGGCAACGATTCTGCAGGAATGAACTCCACGCAGCTTAGCCACGGTTTGCTCCAACGATTCCCAATGCACTTCCGGCCTGGTGGCGGACTCCATGGGCGTTTACCCCCTGTTGTGGTATTGATGCTGCAGACGGTGTCGGAAGAATGGAAACCACTGGCAACTGGCAATGTAGATTGATAGCCACCGGCAGGCACTAGTTTCTAGGCCCGTAAAACAAAATCCTGCCAGGAGCCGGGGTCGCTGGTAATTCGCGGTTTAATCCTGCAATGGAGAGAGCGGATATACGGCAGGGGCAAACTGTATCCGGGTTGGTGCGCCGGCTGGCTGGGCAGCGTAAGCAGCATCCAGCAACGCCCACAGCCCCCCGGTAACCAGGGAGTGTCCACCCAGGATGACTGGTATCGGCGCTGCCAAAGCCGCCTCGGTGAAGAGCCGTACCCTGTGGTCCTCGATCTTGTCCGGCAACCCCAAGTCGGAATAGAATCGATCCGATCTCTTGACCCGCCCGAAGAGGTGGGCAAAAACCACACGGGTATCCAGAAAGGCAACGTCGGCAAGGTCGGCCAGGGCGGAGAAAAACCTGTGCGGGCTGGTATTCTGCCAAAAGAGTCCGAGAATGGATACCACGTCTCCCCGCTCGTCCCGCCCAGATGATTTCATCCCCCGTTCCTCCGAGATCAGACGCAGGCGGCAGCGGGTCTTCTCATCGAGGTAGCCAAAGAGCGGTGCGCCGACCCTTCCGTAGATGAGCGCCTGGGCCTCCCGGTTGAGCAGTAGCTCCTTCGCTTTTTCGAACCGGGCGAGTTCGAGAGGTAACAGGCTGAGCACTTCCCGCGTCCGTACCCCCACTCCCGGGTGAACCGCCAGCACCATCAGGTCGGTCGGAGTATCGATATCGAAATTGATACCAAGAGTGCGAGGTAACTGCATCAACCTGAGCCCCGCCTGGTTGTGTAACAGCATGGGCAGGGGGTTGTCCGCCTCCGGAAGCTCGATCCGCCCAATGGCATTACCTGGGGAGAAAGCGATGAGATCGGCCGAGAAGGGGTTGTTGGTGAGTACCAGGTGCTTTTCCTCCTTCAGCCGCCGTCCAATCTCGTACAACTCTTCCTCGGTCACCAGCGGGCAGGCGCCGCCGCCGAAATAGATTACGTTGGCCAATCCCAACTCGAGGACGACCGCGGCCAGCGCCCGGCCCAGATGATAGTCCCAGGGGTCCTTGCGCTGCGGACTGGTCAGCCCCTTGCCGGCAGAGTCTTCAGCGTCATCTGGCTCTTCCCATATGACCTCCGCCAGACCCAGCCTTGCCGCCTCATCGGCCAGCCGGCGGCGATTGGTCACCAGCACCCGCCGGTCAATGGTCTCCACCCGGGCAGCTTTCTCCAGGTTGTCGAGGACAACAGCCTCCCGAGCGTCTGCCAACCACTCTTCCACCGGGGAATCCGGGCGATCGCCCTCAAAGACCAAGAGGGCGACCGGCTCTTGAGACCAGCGCCCTCGTCCCTTCCTTATAGCCATGCTATCCTGCTCCACTGGTCGGCTACTCCGCTATTCCGCTACGGTCTCCGGTTCGATCAGACCAAAGTTGCCGTCCCGGCGACGGTAGATGATGTTGACCTCGTCGGTCTCGGCGTTGGTGAAGACGAAGAAGTCATGCCCCAAGAGCTCCATCTGGGTCATGGCCTCCTCGAGTGACATCGGCTTCCAGGCATACCGCTTGACCCGTACGACCCGCGGCAACTCCTCGTCCACGGCCTCCCCGGCCGCGGCACGTTGCACCTGTTCGGCAACGCTCCGGACGTCCTCCTGACCCCGCTCGGCCTCTACACCCAGCTCTTCTGCGAGCAGGGCCACCGCAATCTTGGGCCGGTCCTGTTTGCGCTGCAGCCAGCGGGTGCGAGCCTTTTGAACCTGCCGCTCGATATTGTCCACCGCTTCGTCGATCGAGGCATACATATCGTTGGTCCGTCCTTCGCCCCGAACAAGGAGACCCTGGCTGCTGATGGTTATTTCCACGATATGCCTGCCGCGCTCCGTCTGCAGCTTGACCATGGCTGCCGGCTCAGAGCCACCGTGCCGAAGTATCTTTTCGAGCCTTGCCACCTTCTTCTCTGCGTAGGAACGAAGCGCTGCAGTCACCTCGATGTTGTGACCCGTCACCGTGACTTTCATCGGCCCGCCTCCTTGCCTATCGTGCTATGTATTTCCGGCCGGACCGGCCAACTCCTCGTTCAATTAGATTTTACACCCATAACGATGGCTTGTTCAGCAAGTCGGTGAAGCTCCTGTAGACGAACGAGCAAGCTTCCCTGGGTGGCTGGTGCTGGCACTGGCACGCTCCGGCCCTGATAGTGCCCGAGCTCCCTGCGCCCCAGCGGCTGCAGCCGGCCGCTGCCATCGGGAAAGGCCTGTACCCGGACGACTTCCCACTCGCGACAAACACTGGCCGTTTCGGCCGGCGAACGACCTGCGTATGTCAGTGGGTGGACCCCCGTAAGACGAGCAGGCGGTTCACCGGTCATTACCAGGCCATTCAACGAAGAGGCGATGATCGCCTGCTGTAGTGGGGGCGGCAGGCGGCTGTCCCAGAGCACGGAGACGCTGCGGCTGCGAAAGAACTCGAGGCTGCTCCCAACCCCCGCGAGCAACGGGTTGTCAAAGGCCATCAGGCCCAGATAGACAGCGGCCTGCCCCCCTTCGCCGACCTCCGCCGCCGGCCACAGCCGCCCGCCGCACCTTGGTACCCCTCCCGCCGGATGGCCAGTCCCAAGAACGGTTCCCACCTGATGCCAGATGGCCAGGGCGACGGGAAGATAACCCCGGGCCATGAGTTCACCTGACGCAGCCATAATATCCTTTCTTTGTGCCTCGGCGAGCGGAAGCACCTGGCCGCTGTGCCCGCTGTAGCCTCCGTGGCCGCCGTGGCCTGCGTGGCCGCCGTGGCCGTCGCTCGCGTTCCCCGGCTGCCAGACCCACTGGCACTGAGCCAGGATGGAGTCGGGGTTACCCCGCAGAAGCGAAAAGGTTGCCCGCCGCCATCCCCCCGCGCGGTTCAGCAAAGCATGGTCTGTGACCATCAACCCGTGGTGTCTGGGAGTCAGGATCGCGCCGGTACGGGCGACTGCCACTCCCCGTTCCCGCTCGCCGCACTCCCAGGTCGGCCGCCGCTCGTGCTCCCGTAGCAGGCAGGCTTCAGGAGCAAGCGGCAATGAACGGACGCTCAGCAAGAACAATCGATAAAAGCTCTCTGCAGTTGGAGTCCGAACTGGAGCGGGCACTCCGCCAGAGTCGACAGGCCAGCTTTCGCCTGTAGGCAAGAGGATGAGGGCGGGTTGTCGCGACCGGGTGTCGAAGAGCGCCTGGTCGCTCACAATCAGCAGGCGCATATTAACCAACCGGGGCAACCAGGCCAGATCTTCCACCGTCAGGGCGAGACTCCGCAGGCGCGACATAAACTGCCCCGTTCTGACCCGCCTCTCCCAGGCCGACTGCCATCTGGTCGTCCAGTTGTCGAACCAACGTCTCCTGCTGCCGGTCTCGGCGGTACGTGGGGGCTCCTGCAAAGCATCCGGCGGTTGCCCCGACCCCGAAGTTGCGGTATTCAATCCCCAGATGACTTTCCCCATGCTTCTCCCTCTCTCACCCAGAGTTTCCCCGGCAGTACGGCCTATGCCACAGAGAGGCGCGGCTGTGGCGCAGGGATTTCCTGGCCGATGCAGAAGGTGAAGAGAAATCGGCCGGTAAAGTCCTGACACCGGGAAAGGTGGGCTGCAGTCGGGCGATGGCGCTCTCCCGCAGTGAACCGCAAGAGTGCAGCCGCCTTGCGACGCTGACGGCTGCCGCCCTCAAGCTGGGGTGGCCGGTGGGACGCGTGCGCTATTATGAGGCACGGTACAGGGAGGAACTCGGGTGTCTGCGGCTGCCTGACGGTGACCCGCTTTTCACCGACAGGCAACTGCAAGTGCTGAAGAACCTCGATGGATGGCTGCGGGCGGACGGAACCCCTGATCGGCTCGTACGGGAAAGGCTCGTGGCGCTCGGCCGGTGGCTGAGGGAGGACATCCCCCTCGCTCCCGCCCCTACCGAGGTTGCCTCCTGCGAGCAGCAAGCCACCACGACCTCATCCCCCGAGACCGGCGCGCCGCCCCTCGTTGTTGATGAGACTGAGCAGGGTATTTCGGTTCAACAGAACGCGGGCGACGCGGCCCGGCAAACCGACCTGGCAAAACGAGACGAGTTGTCCCTTCTAGGACAGCAGCTGCAGGATCTTACCGAGCGAATACGTGGCATGGAAGAGACCTTGAGCGCCCTGCTCACATACTTGCAGGAATTGCGAGCACCCGAACCGTCCGAACCGCCCGAACCGCCCTCAACCGCGACACCCACGCCGGGTGAGATACCAGCGGAACAACTCCGGGCCGGGCCAGTAATCAAGCATACCAGTGCCAAGGCAGGGTTGAAGGCCGGGCTGATTAGTAGGTGGGAGGCACCTGAACTCGACCCCGTGACTCTGCCGGTAGCAGCCCCACAGCCCCTGGCCTCACAGGCCGCAGAGGCAGAGTACCCAGCGTCAGAACTCCAGGAATCAAAGGCGGAAACAATCAGTGAGCCAA
>JBLNBY010000012.1:0-3809 GCA_050260295.1 Bacteroidota bacterium | reverse complement strand
GCCGGCGGCGATGGCCCGGGCCTGATCGGTGAGGGTCCTTATGGGCTTGAGCACGTGCCGGCGAGGAGAGAGCACGGCGACGAGCGCCAAGACCGCCGCACTCACTACGGCGGTCCCAAGGATGCTCAGCCACGCAAGGGGTTTATCTAGAGGGGAGACCACGGACCAGAGGGGAAGGATGATGATCTCGCCGAGCAAGGCGACGGCGAAGTAGGAAAGATAGAGCTTGGCAAGCAGACGGGAAGATCGAATTGACACACAACTCCCCCTCCGACACTCCATTATAGCAATTGGCCCGGCAGTCCGCTGAAAGAACGGGCTGCCGGGTCCAGAGCGACAAGCGACAAGCGACAAGCGACAAGCGACAAGAGACGAGAGACAGGCGACAAGAGACCAGAGACAAGAGAGATAGGGAGGTGGACTCTCTTGGTCAGATCCGGGGGAGGGTGATGCCGATCTGGCTCTGATACTTACCCTTGCGCTGCGCGTAACTCACCTCGCAAGGTTCGTCGCCCTCGAAGAAGAGGATCTGGGCAATACCTTCGCCGGAATAGATCTTGGCCGGCAGGGGTGTGGTGTTGGAGATCTCGATGGTGAGGTGGCCTTCCCAGCCGGCTTCGAGCGGCGTGATGTTGACCACGATGCCGCAGCGGGCGTAGGTGCTCTTGCCCACGCACAGCCCGGTTACGTTCTCCGGTAGACGGAAATACTCCATGCTGCGAGCCAGAGCGAAGGAATTCGGCGGGATGATGCAGACATCGCCACGGTACTCCACCATGGATTCCGGGCGGATCGCTTTCGGGTCGACCACCACCGAGTTGAGGTTGGTGAAGATGCGGTACTCACCGGCCACCCGGATATCGTATCCGTAGGACGAGAGCCCGTAAGATATGACGCCTTCCCGTACCTGGCGGTCGACAAAGGGAGAGATCATTCCCTTGGTGGCTTGCTCGCGAATCCAGCGGTCGGACTTGAGGCCCACGCAGTATGCTCCTTTCGTTCAGTACGACAGACGAACAACTTCGCTTTCGATCGTAGCTTTCCTTCTGGAGTATGGGACGGCAGACTGGCATTGACAGGAAGACAAGAGCATTCCTATAATCGAATAATGCAAGTGTTCACTTGCTTAAAGTGGCACTGAAGTGCTGCTGAAGTGCGAAGGAAGTGATGGCAGTGCCGTGGCCCAAGATTGCCGATGCGGTGGTACGCCGCCTCGTGGTCTACCTGCGAGTACTTGACCGGGAAGCACGGGGGCAGGAACGCACCATCTCCTCCTACCAACTGGCACAGAAGACCGGCGTCAGCCCGGCGCTGGTCCGCAAGGATCTCGCGTGGTTCGGTGAGTTTGGTACTCGCGGCGTAGGCTACGACGTTGCCTATCTGCGGGATCAGTTACACAAGATCCTCCGCCTCGAGCAGGAAGTCCGGGCGGTATTGGTGGGTGCGGGGAGCCTCGGCATCGCCCTTACCCGCTACAATGTGCGCCGCTATGCGGACGACCCCACTTTCAACGTCCGGATCGTGGCCCTCTTCGACACTGATCCGGGTAAGATCGGTCTGATGATCGACGGTATCGAGGTCTATCCCTTGCGCCAGCTCGGCGAAAAGGTGCGGGAGCACGGGGCTGCCATGGGTATCATTACCGTGCCTGCGTTTGCCGCCCAGCAGGTGGCGGACGAGTTGGTCCAAGCAGGCATAGAAGGAATCGTGAATTTCGCTCCTACGCCCATCCATGTTCCGTCCCGGGTGGCGCTGCAGACGGCGGATCTGAGTCTGGAGATGCAGTATCTGGCCTATATCATGACCTCGCGCAAGGAGGATCACCAACAGGCGGGCGGAGGGTGATCAAGCAGTAAGATCACGCGTTTTGAGTCATGCCGGTACTGCTGGCCGAATAAACCACCTCCGGAGAGACATGCTAGGCGGAGCGAACTAGCAAAGGGGGTTAGTAGGCCATGAAGGTACCGGCCGGGAGAGAGGCCGGGCACCCGTTCAACCGGAGAAGAGGACGGGTGCCTTTTTTGTCGTGGTCGCAGGTGGGCATCACCCTGTTTTTTGCCCTGTTCCTTGCCCTGTTTGCCGATCTTCCGGGGGGAGAGCCGGCACGGGCGGCTGCACCTGCATTCGACGTCAGTGCACCTTCGGCGCTGTTGATCGATGCCGGTTCAGGACAGGTTCTGTACGAGAAGAATGCCGACGAGAAACGATCCCCGGCCAGCATCAGCAAAGTAATGGTCATGCTGCTGGCCATGGAAGCGGTAGAGGCCGGTCGGGCCAAGCTCGATGACGAGGTTACCATCAGCCGGACGGCCGAGGCGATGGGGGGCTCCCAGCTCTACCTGAAGGCGGGTACGTCCTTCCGGCTGCAGGAGTTGCTGGAGATGACGGCGATTGCCTCCGCCAACGATGCGACGGTCGCCATCACCGAGTATCTGGCCGGCAGCGAGGCCGCTTTCGTCGATGTGATGAATCGCCGCGCCCGGGAACTGGGTATGAAGGATACGGTATTCCTGGACGCGTCGGGTTTACCCCTGATGAACGATCAGGAAAACGTCAGCACGGCCCGGGACATTGGCCGGATGTCGCTCGAACTCGTCAAGAAGTACCCCAAAGTGCTGGAGTGGACCGCCGTTTGGACTAGGCAGTTTCGCCCCGAATTGCCGGTAGCAGTGAATACCAACCGGTTGATTCGCCGCTACCCGGGCGCCGATGGGCTCAAGACCGGGCACACGGAGAAGGCCGGCTACTCCGTTGCCGCTACGGCCCAGCGGGGAGATCGGCGGCTGCTGGCGGTGGTGCTGGGGGCCGAGAACGACGAGGCCAGGATCGATGCGGCCAGCAAGCTCCTGGACTACGGCTTCAATGCGTTCCATCAGGTGCTCGCCGTGCCGAAGGGGACGGTAGTGGGGAATGTGGAAGTAGCAGGAGGATCACCCGGGCGTGTGGAAGCAGTTGCCCCTGAAGACATCCGGGTCCTGCTGCCCCGTGTCGTCAGCCAGGAAGGCGTAGAGCAGCGTCTCGAGGCCAAAGAGGGGCTGCAGGCGCCGGTGAAGAAGGGCGAGCGGGTCGGGGAGCTGGTCCTGTTTTACGGGGGAACGGAAGTCGGCCGCCACCCGGTAGAAGCCGCCAGTGACGTGGGGCGGGCAGGACTGCTGGCCCGGCTATGGCAGTGGCTGCGCAATCTGATTGCCGGGCTTTTCCGGTAATGGCAGCCAGCGCAATCCGGTTTGCGAAGGTGCGACGGTGCATGACGGTCCAGGAAGAAGTCTGGATGGCCGGCCGGGCCAAGCTGAATCTTGGCCTGGCGGTCACGGGACGCCGCAGCGATGGTTACCATCTGCTGCTCACCTTGTTTCATGCCGTTGAACTGCAGGATTGGGTTCTTGTCACCCGGGGCGAGCCAAGCGGGCGACGGATGGCGATTCGCTGGATCTGTCGGGCCGGTACGAACGGGGTAAAGTGGGCGCGGCTCGTGGGCGCGGGCTTGAGCGCGGGCGTGAGCGCTGGCATGAGCGCTGGCGTGGGCGGTCCAAGCGGCGCAGGTGGCGGCTACGGTAGAAACGGCGCAAGCACAGGGAGCGTCTGGCCGGTTGCGGGTGAAGGCCGGGACGCAGTCCTGGTGCGCTGCCTGGGAGGGGATTTGGTTCCGGCAGACGAGAGAAATCTCGCGAGCCGTGCCATCACCGCCGCCGTTGCGACGACACCGACCCGGCTACGGCTCGCCGTGCAGTGCATTGTGAAATCGATTCCGGCCGGAGCGGGTCTGGGTGGTGGCAGTGCCGATGCGGCGGCCGCCAGGCGGGCGGCCG
>JBLNBY010000011.1:0-3719 GCA_050260295.1 Bacteroidota bacterium | reverse complement strand
ATCACATAAGGGGTCGGGAGCACCACCTTGACCGGTTTCCGCTGGCTTACCGTCTTCTCTCCATCTTGCGCCCCGTTACCGGCCGGCGGCTGCCCGTCACGGGGACTGCCTGCCTGGCCGTGCTGAGCGGACTCACCCTTGCCACCCTCACCGTCCGACGTGCCATAGCCGTCGGGTTCGGGCCAGAACTCGGCGACCAGATCATTGTTCCTCTCCCGCTTGACGAACTCGTCCAGCAATTCTTCGAGAGACTGTGGAGGCTGGTCCTCGCTCTCACCGTAGTACCAGTCACCTTCACCACTGTTGGTCTCTCCCGGGCCACCCACGCCAGTGCTCTGCTCGTCCCGCGGTCCGCCGCCGTAGCTGCTGCCGCCCCTGACAGTGATGGTCAACGGCCCCGGCGTCAGATTCTCGGGCAGGGTGACGACCACAAGGCGCGTCTCGGGTTCACCGCGGAAGGGGCGCAACCCGACCTGTAACTCGACCTTCTGACCCGGCCGTACTGGAACCGAGGGCGCCCGCACGCTCTCGATCGTCGCCATGCGCAACTCGGGAGAGACCTCCACGTCTACGCTAAGCTGCGTCATCCGCACAGAACGGAAGGGATTCCGGGCAACCAGATCCACCAGCTCCACCGCTTCCTGAACTGCGGCAGCCGCAATGTCGGCCCAACTGGCAAACAGGTTGGTGCGGGTGGTAGTGCTCGTCGTACCTTCTATTCTCCCCTGCACTTTCACGGTAGCCATGCCCTTGCCAATCCGGTCAAGAGCCCGATCCACGGACTGGAGCAGCACCGGACCAACCAGTGAATCTACCAGTTCTTCGTCCCAGACCACGTCAGCACGGGTCGTCACCGGAGTTCTCCCTTTCTCCCGGACCTTCACCTCCACTTTGAGTGAAGGCGGCAGGGCTCCCACCCGCCCGGCGACACCTGCGCTGCGATCCTGACCTAGAGTTCCCGTCGCTTCCAGGGGATAGCCGATCTTGAAGGGCATGGCCATCGACGTCACGGTACCTACCACATAGGCCGGTCCCATGAAAAAACGCGTCTCGCCTTTGTTGAGAAAGGGATGTCCAAAACCAACGAGCTTGTTGCCTTCGACCCAGGTGATAGTACCCAAAGCGCTGATATCGACATCGCCCCGCACCAGCTGCACAGCAAACGCCTGCCCTGGAGCAGGGAATGGCTGCTCCGTGTTGCTCTCCCCTGCCGACGTAGACCCCGACCCTGTCCCCGTGCCCGTCCGGGGCAGTACGATACCGCCGCCAGCAAGACCGGAGATACCAGTACGCACCTCTACCGGGTAAGGGGCCATACCCTGGCGCAACCTGTCCAGCGCCCGTTGACCCAGCCCTGTCACGATGACAGGGGTAGCCACTGGCGCGAAAACCAGGGCATCGGCACCGAACGTCGCCTTCCATCCCAATGCTTGCTCGCGATCCCCGGCGACAAAGGCAACCACTGGAAGCCCAGTCCCGGATGTCTCCTCGCGTTCAGCGGTCCCTACCAATGATGTTGCTGCGGCTTCTGATGTTTCTGCGGCTTCGCCCGGAGCTCCCACTTCGTCGTGACCTTCCTTGGCTTCAACGGCTTTCTCGGCCTCCACGAGCAGGGTCATGATCTTGGCCATATCACCTGCAGGCGTAACCAGCCCCAGGGTGGGATCGGCCAGCTCAAAACCGTACCCGATCGCTCCCAAGAGCGTGTCTCCAATAAAAACGGGGCTGCCGCTCATTCCGGCCGCAATGCCGCCACCCACTTCCACCGGCGCTCCTCCCACTCGTACGAGCACCAGGTCACCACCGGTCGGCCCCGCCTTTTTGACCAGTCCGAGCACCTCTACCGGGAAGCGTTCCACCTGCATGCCCTGGACGACGGTGTATCCATAACCCTTCACGCCCGCCCGCACGGACTCCACCGGATAAAACTTGGGCCGGACGCCCTGGCTCACGGTCACAGTCTCTGGTTCTTCGGCGCGGGCATGGCCAATGGCAAAGATACCTCCAACCATCACAGAGAAAAGAACCAGCAGTCCAATGCCGAACAGCACACCCGCCGCCGACCGCTGCCGCACATTACTCTTCATCGTCGTCATCCTTCCCGGTGCCCGGCTTGACAGCTCACACCCCGGTCGGGTCGCCCCTGAGGCACACCCACTCGGCCTCTCTTTCTTCTGCCTGCCGTCCCTGAATCCTCCTCGCACCCTCCTCCAGCCCGGTGCGGGAACGTTGCCCTGCGCAACACCGCCAGATACCGGCAGACCCCCGATAGAAGATATGAAAAAGGCGACGCCCGAAGACGTCGCCTCTGCAGTATACCGGATTGAACTCACTGCCCCGAGTCGTATCTCTCACTCGACGAGCCCGGTCCGCTCCACGCTTTCGACGAAGAGTCGCTGCGTGAAAACGTAGAGGATCAGCGGCGGTACGATCACCAGGAAGCTGGCCGCCATGATCAACGGCTCGTTGTAGAACCGGCTCGCCTGGCCGCCCGTAACCTCTTCCAACCCTGTCCAGAAGATGGAGAGACGCAAGGGCAGGGTGAACTTCTCCTGGTTCATCAGATAGATGGTGGGCTCGAAATAGTCATTCCAGTGCCACACCAGGGAGAAGAGGAAGGAGACCACGATGGCCGGTTTGGCCAGCGGGAGCATCACCCGCCAGAACATGGTGAACCAGCCGGCACCGTCCATACGGGCGGCATCTTCAAGCTCCCAGGGCAGTCCACGGAAGAACTGCCGGAAGATGAAGATGAAGATCGCACCCCGCAATCCGTTGGCGAGGAAAGAGGGGACGATGAAGGGCCAGTAGGTGTCGATCCATCCCAGCTGTTTGTAGACGATGAAGAGCGGGATGATGATGGTCTGCGGCGGCACGAGGAACGTGAACATCGCCAGCATGAAGAAGATCTCCCGCCCCGGAAACTTCGCCCGGGCAAAGCCGTACCCTACCAGCGCCGCGGAAATCACCTGGCCGATGGCAGCGACCACCGCGATCACAGTGCTGCGGGCGGCGGCCGACTCGGTCATGATCAGGTCCTTGAGTGCTGCCAGCCCTCCTTGGGCCCAGGCCTGCTGAATCGCATCCTGGCCGGGGAAGAACTTGAGGGCCTGCCACGACAGCTTGAAGTTGTCGAGATTGAACGTGGACGGAACCCAGTAGACGGTTGGATCGATGACGTCCGCGACCGTCTTGAGCGACGTCGACACCATGTAAATCACAGGTGACAGGAAGATGAAGCTGATGTCGATCAGCACCAGGTAGATGAAGGCCTTGGCCACCCAGCTCTGCAGCCGGCCCTTCCAGGCCAGCTTCAAACCCTCGCGCCGGCCCTTTATGCGCAGTTCCTCAGCTATCTGTGCCATCTTTGTCCCCCCTTTGCTTACCTTTCACCGGCGTAGAACGTGTGCTTCTGACCAATCCAGAAGACGAGTCCCATCAGAGCGAAGACCACCAGGAAGTAGAGCCAGCCCAGCGCAGCCGCATACCCCATCCGGAACTGGCCCGAGAAGGCCAGGCTCTTGATGTAGTTGAGGATCGGGTTGAAGACGTCGGTGAACGAGTCGACGATCGTGTAGATCGCGACGAGCAGGATGATGGGCGAAATCATGGGCAGCGTGATCTTCCAGAATTTCTCCCACTCGCTTGCTCCATCCACCCGGGCCGCCTCGTACAGCGTGCTGGAGATACCCTGCAGACCCGCCAGGAAGAGCAGGATC
>JBLNBY010000010.1:0-3463 GCA_050260295.1 Bacteroidota bacterium | reverse complement strand
TTCTCGGCGCGCTGGTTACCGCCTCCCTGACCTGATGCCACGAGATGCGGCCACCCGCTGCCGCACCTCGATGTTGCGGCAGCGGTTCGAGTGGTGGAACGGCCTCTTTGCCAAGCTTCGGGGATTGATGGCGCATTCGTTACCATCGCGAGACACCGGGTGGCACAATCGGTTCGCGTCAGCGGGACGGCGCATCCTTAGCCATCCCCCGAAGCACCGGATGGCGCTAAACGTGCCACCCACGCCCTGGAAACGTTCCCGCTTCCTGCTCGGTTTGCCGGGAGTCATCTATCCCACCAATTTCCAGGTATTCGCGCAGGGAAATCGCCTGTTGCCCACGCTTCTCCTTTATTACCTGCACCAGTGCCCGGAAGGTGTCGAGCGCCGTCAGGCAGGGAATCTTGAGTTCGGTGGCGGCCCGCCGTAGCTGGAAGCCACTGCGAGCCGGGATCTTCCCCCGGGTGGGAGTGTTGACCACCAGGTCGACCCTGCCCTCGTGTACGAGGTCAAGGACCGTGGGATGTCCCTCGCCTATCTTGGCCACTTCCTGGACGGCAATTCCAGCCGCCCGCAGCGCGGCGGCAGTGCCCCGGGTGGCGTAAACGTCGAAGCCCAGGCGGGCCAATTCTGCCACGAGAGGTATACCCTCCTCCTTATCCTTGTCTGCCAGGGTGGCCAGAAGCGCTCCTTTCTCCGGTACTGAACCCACCGAAGCCAGCAACGCCTTGTAGAGCGCCTCTTCCAGGGTCAACCCCAGGCCCAGCACTTCTCCGGTCGACTTCATCTCCGGGCCCAGGCTGACGTCTACCTGCCCAAGTTTCTCGAACGAAAAGACTGGGGCTTTCACAGTGTAGAAGGCCGGTGGTGGGATCACACCATCGGTGTAGCCCAGATCCTGGAGCTTCTCGTCCAGCATTACCCGGGTCGCCAGGTCCACCATGGGTACGCCCGTCACCTTGCTCAAGAAGGGCACCGTGCGGCTGGCCCTTGGGTTGACCTCGAGGACATAGACTTCGCCATCCACCACCACGTACTGGACGTTCATCAGTCCCCGCACGCCCAGCGCCAGCGCCAGCCGCCGCGTATAGTCGACGATGGTGTCGAGTTCGCCACGGGTGAGGCTGTAGGTGGGAAAGACCGCCATGCTGTCGCCGCTGTGAACGCCGGCCCGTTCAATATGTTGCATGATGCCGGGGATCACCACACTCTCCCCGTCGGCGATGCAGTCTACCTCCACTTCTTTGCCGGCCAGATAGCGGTCGAGCAGTACCGGATGGTTATGCGACACCTGGGTGGCAAACTTCATGTACTCCAGCAGTTCCGCCTCGTTATGAACTATCTCCATCGCCCGGCCGCCCAGGACGTAGGAAGGCCGCACCACCAGCGGGAAGCCCAGTTTCAGGGCAATGCCCATGGCTTCCTCGATGGAAGTGGCCGTCCCCCCTTCGGTCTGGCGAATGCCAAGCGATGTCACGAGGCGGGAGAACTTTTCCCGGTCTTCAGCGATATCGATGGCCTCGGGCGAAGTTCCCAGAATCGGAACACCGGCCCGGGCCAAAGGCTCACACAGGTTGATGGCCGTCTGGCCACCGAACTGCACCACCACGCCCAGGGGCTTCTCTTTCTCCACGATGTTCATCACGTCTTCGAACGTGAGCGGTTCGAAGTAGAGGCGGTCGGCCGTGTCGAAGTCGGTGCTGACCGTCTCCGGGTTGTTGTTGATGATGATGGCTTCGACGCCCGCCTTCTGTAATGCCCACACCGAGTGCACTGAGCAGTAGTCGAACTCGATCCCCTGGCCGATGCGGATCGGACCCGACCCCAGCACGATCGCCTTCTGTCTGGGAGTGGGCGGTGCTTCATCCTCCCACTCCAGGGTGGAGTAATAGTAGGGCGTTTGGGCGGCAAACTCGGCCGCACACGTATCTACCAGCTTGTAGACGGGATTGAGAGCGAGCCTCTGCCGCAGCCGCCGCACCGCCAGCTCGTCGACGTTCCAGAGACGGGCGAGATGAGCATCAGCGAAACTCCAGCGCTTCGCCCGGCTGAGCAGCGCGGCCAGGTCGCCCGGGACGTCGACGTCCGAGATCTCGCCGGTCTCCATCGCCGCGCCCGCACCCGCGGTATCGCCTGTCGTCGCCATCCCGTTTACCAGTCTCCGAACTGTCTCTCCACGGGCGGCCAGCTCCACTTCGAGCACCACCACCTGCCGCACCTTCTCGATGAACCAGGGGTCGACGCCGCTCAAGCGGTTGATCTCGGTGGTGGACATCCCGCGGCGGCAGGCTTCCGCCAGCACGAAGAGACGGTCGTCTTCGGCCCGCTGCAGACGCCGGCGGAGCGTCTCGTCGGAGAGGTCGCGCACCCCCGGCCAGTCGAGGCTGTCCAGGCCGATCTCGAGTGAACGGATTGCTTTGAGCAGCGCCCCCTCGAAGCTCCTGTCGATGGCCATGACCTCGCCGGTCGCCTTCATCTGCGTTCCGAGCGCCCGGTTGGCGCTGGTAAACTTGTCGAACGGCCAGCGGGGGAACTTGACCACCACGTAATCAAGAGCCGGTTCGAAGCAGGCGGTGGTCGCCCCGGTCACCGCGTTGCGAATCTCCGGAAGCGTCAGCCCGACCGCGATCTTGGCCGCCACCCGGGCGATGGGATACCCGGTCGCCTTGGAGGCCAGGGCACTGGAACGGCTTACCCGAGGGTTGACCTCGATGATGTAATACCGTTCGCTCGCGGGGTCGAGGGCAAACTGGATGTTACAGCCGCCTGCGATCCCAAGCGCCCGTATGATCTTGAGGGCTGCGTTACGCAGCATCTGGTACTCCCGGTCGGTCAGGGTCTGGCTGGGGGCGACCACGATGCTGTCGCCGGTGTGGATGCCGATCGGGTCGAGGTTTTCCATGTTGCAGATGGTGATGCAGTTATCCGCCTGGTCCCTGATGACCTCGTATTCAATCTCTTTCCAGCCGGCCACGGACTTTTCGAGCAACACCTGGTGGATCAGACTCTGGCGCAGCCCCCGCAGGCAAATCTCCTTGAGCTCCTCGGGGTCGTTGGCAAACCCGCCACCCGAACCACCCAGGGTGTAGGCAGGGCGTACGATCACCGGGTAGCCGATCTTGCCAGCAAACGCCAGCGCATCCTCGATGTTGTCAGCGATCATGCTTTCGGGTACCGGTTCACCGATACCGAGCATGGTCTCCTTGAAGAGCTCCCGGTCCTCTGCCCGCTCGATGGCGGAGAGCGGTGTTCCCAGAAGCCTTACGTCCAGGCGCTCCAGTATGCCCTGCTTGGCCAGCTCAAAGGCCAGGTTCAGGCCCGTCTGACCGCCCAGGGTGGTCAGCAGACCGTCGGGGTGTTCCCTTTCCAATATTCTTTCCACGTACTCCGGCGTGAGCGGCTCGAGATAGACCCGGTCGGCCATCTCCAGGTCGGTCATGATGGTCGCCGGGTTGCTGTTGACCAG
>JBLNBY010000009.1:0-2722 GCA_050260295.1 Bacteroidota bacterium | reverse complement strand
ACGCAGGCCAACCGACGCGCAGGTTGACTGTGACGACGCCAATTTTCATCTCCTGGGCCACCTTTCCCGCCCGCCCGGCTGCCGCCGGGCGTTGCGGCTTCGTCGGTAATCGGTAAACCGTTTCTACTCGGATGCCGTCCTTCCTCTTACAATCTCGCTAAAGTTCTTCAAGTTTGGTGATGGCCGTCACAGCCGGCGGAGGTTTTCCGGCGGTACATTGCTGGTGAAAGGCGAACTGCCGATAACAGGAATGAGCAAAACTGGAAGGAGGCTATCTGTATGAGTGAGAGGCGGGTCATCAGAATGGCGTGGACCGGTCTTGTCGGAGGTATGTCGGTGGGAGCGGTAGTGGTGGCTTTGACCCTGGTCCCGTCGGTGCAGGCGAAGGCCGGTGGTTCTTGGGGGGGAAGCATTTCCGGCGCAACTCGGATCGGCGTTGCCTCCGATGCGAAAGTTACTGCTGACTCGGGCTTCCCGGCAGAGCTGGATGTCGCGGCCGATCTGAGTGCTTCTGCTGATCTTGAAACTGCGCTCCAGGCTTCAGCGGGTAAGACGGGCAAGCCCGACAACCCCGGACAAGGCCCGGGCGGGGATGAGGATGAGAAGTATCTGCCCGGCGGCGGCCACCCGGACGAGGACGATGCTGACGACGAGGCAGTCGAAGAACCGGGCGAAGGGGACGAGGAACAGGAACAGGATCGTGAGCAGGATCGTGATCAGGATCGCGAGCAGGACCGCGACCGCGAGCGTGAACAGCAGCAGGATCAGGAGCGCAAACAGGAGCGGGATCGTGAGCGTGAGCAGGACGATGGTCAGCACGGGGATCAGGACCAAGGCAATGATCAGCGCGGGGATCAGGACCAAGGCAATGGTCAGGGCCGGGAGCAGGCTGAACTGCGTAAGCAGCAGCGCCTGAAGCTGGGTTTCGAGGCAGGTTCACCCCCGGGCCAGCAGGAAGGCAAGCAGCAGGGACAGGTGGGAATCGTCTCTCTGGCAGACGGTGAGGTGGAAGTCTCTGTCAAGCTGGAGATGAACCTGGCCGCCCAGCTGCACTCGTCCCTCCAGTTTGCCCTCAACCACGGATACGAGTATGAGTGGGCGGTGGAAGTCCTGCAGCAGCTCAACCTGAACCTGGCAGCGGGTGCCGATATAAAGCTGTTGGTGGAAATCGTCGAAGAGGGTATCCGCGAAGGGAGCAATCCCGATGAGATCCTGGCCCGGCTGCGGGTGGAAGTGGGAACTCCGCCGTCCTCACCCCCGGATACGGGCGAACCGACCGAGCCCAGCGAGGAGCAGCCGGCGCAGCCCGGCGAACCGACCGAGCCCAGCGAGCCGGCTCAGCCGCCCGTGGCCAGCTAGACCGCCTCAGCCCGGCAGCAGCGCCTCTAGGGGCGCTGCTGCACTATCAGCATCGCATCCCGGATCACGGAGGTCAGCCGCAACCAGGCGGGTGCAATCGGCGGGGCGCCAGCAAGCACGACTTCGGCCACGCCAGGCGCCCCAGTGGCAAACCGGCCTGGCCGGGGTAGATGGCTAACTTCCGAATGAGGTTCTATGGTTTCATTTGTGCAACGTCGGACAGAGTTGTTGGGTTGCAAAAACGCAACGTACGGATGTCTCAGGCTGTCTTGGGAGGGGGATGGCCCCGGTTCGGATACTAATAATCGAAGTGGGATCGGGTAGCGACAGAGCAGTCCCTGCTACAAGCAGCGGGACAGCGTGGGTCCCGGTGAACCGAAAGCAAGTTGGTGGGTTCGGAGGTGTGTCGAGGGGGAAGGTTGCAAAAACGCAACCCACGCACTCGCCGGTGTGTTGCAAAAACGCAACCGAACAGAGGGTGGGATATGAGGAGCGATGAAAGGGGAGGTCTCAGTGCCTCCCCTTCGTTACGGTCTGCAGCCGGGATAGCGCTTGGAGGGCAAGGCCGGACTCGAGCTCCACCCTAAGACGGGTGCCGCCGGCAGTATGCTCTTCGGCCAGGACCTGCCCGCGTTCGTGAAGCCAAGCAACCCAACCCGAGTCGGAGTAAGGTACAAGGACTTCGATTACTCTTCGCCGGTGGGCCAGCGCCTGGTCAATGGTTTCCAGCAGGTGGTCCAGGTTCTCACCAGTCAAGGCACTCACCGCGAGACTGCCGGGATGTTGCTGCACCAGCCGCCCAACCGTGTCCCGTTCCGGGAGCTTGTCAATCTTGTTGAAGACAATGATCTGCGGGCGGCCGGCAGGTACGCTCCCGTCGCCGGCAGCGGTGCGGTCGCCGGACGCGGCGCTGTCGCCGGCAGAAAGGGTAGCGGCCTCCAGTTCACGCAGGACGCTGTTAACTGTTGCCATCTGCTCCGCCATCTTGGGATGTCCCGTGTCGACCACATGCAGGATCAGATCGGCGGAAGTCACCTCTTCCATTGTGGAACGGAACGCTGCCACCAGCTGGTGGGGCAGCTTCTGAATGAAACCGACCGTATCCACGAGAATGAAAGGTTCGGCCTGGGGCGGTTCGACCCGGCGGGCGGTGGCATCCAGGGTGGCAAAGAGGCGGTTTTCCGCCAGGACGTCCGAGCCGGCCAGCGCCCGGTGGAGAGTGGATTTGCCGGCGTTGGTGTAGCCCGTGAGAGCCACCACCGGTATCTTCTTGCCCGTCCGGTCCTGGCGCAGGCGTTCCCGGTGGGCCGTCACCTGCTGCAGCTCCGCCTGGAGATGGCTGACGCGCTCGCGGATGCGGCGA
>JBLNBY010000008.1:0-6908 GCA_050260295.1 Bacteroidota bacterium | reverse complement strand
GGTGTATGCCGGGCCGGGGGCGGACACCCTCCCGGGTGAAAAGTGAGCGACGCAGGTTTGACAAGGCTTCTGCCGGATACCTACAATGGGAGTCGCATCACTGCTCAGTTCACGGGAGGATGACTCATGGCGGAGAAGGCCGGTACGGTGTTGGCGGTCAATGAAGCAAGCTTTGGCAAGGATGTGCTAGAGAGCGGTATTCCGGTTGTCGTGGACTTCTGGGCACCCTGGTGCGGACCGTGCCTGCGTATGGGCCCGGTGGTGGAGGAAGTGGCCTCCCGCTACGCGGGCAAGGTCAAGGTGGCCAAGTTGAACGTGGATGAGAATCCCGATCTGGCCGGTCAGTATGGGGTGATGAGCATCCCCACCTTGATCGTTTTCCGCAACGGTCAGGCGGTGGATCGGCTGGTGGGCTACCGGCCGGCGCGGGAGCTTGAGTCGTGGCTCGATGGGGTTCTAGCCTGAGACAGTCATGGAGCTTCCCCGGTTAGTTCTGCACGGGCGTCGGGAGCGGCGGCTGCTTGCGGGGCATCCGTGGATCTACCGCAACGAGGTCGCCGAAATACGAGGGGAAGCCGCACCTGGCGACCTGGTGGCTGTCGTCGACGCGGCCGGACACTGGCTGGGTCAGGGGTTCTACAGTCCGGTGAGCCAGATCTGTGTCCGGATTCTGTCGCGCCGGCCGGAGCCGATTGACGAGGAGTTCTTCCGGCAGCGGATCGCAACGGCTATCCACCGTCGTCTACATTTCTATCCCCACGAGCGCAGCGTGCGGCTCATCTTTGGTGAAGGCGATTTCCTACCCGGCCTGATCGTGGACCGGTATGAGGATTACCTCGTCTGCCAGTTTCTCACTGTCGGCGTGGACCGGCGTCGTGACATGTGGGTGAAGCTTCTGGTTGAGGAGCTGTCTCCCCAAGGGATTCTGGGGCGGCAGGACGCTCCCACCCGTGAGCACGAGGGTCTGGCAAGAGGTACGGAAATCCTCTACGGCAGCGTGCCCCATCGGGTCAAGATCCGGGAAAACGGGGTGCCTTTCTGGGTCGACCTGCAGGGTGGCCAGAAGACCGGATACTTCCTCGACCAGAAGGATAACCGCCGGCAGCTTCAATCGCTGATCACCCCCGGTATGCGGGTGCTCGACGCCTTCTCCCACACCGGCAGCTTTGCCTTGCACGCGCTAGCCTACGGTGCTGGTGAAGTCGTCGCGGTGGAGATATCCCCCGAAGCGGTGGCACTGGCCCGGGAGAACGAGCGGTTGCTGCGGGATGAGGGTCTGGTACCGCACGCAGGTAGCGTACGCTGGGAGACGGCCAATGCCTTCGACTATTTGCGGCACCTGGTGCGGCAGGACGAGATGTTCGACCTTTGCATTCTCGACCCGCCGGCCTTCACCAAGGGGCGGGAGGCGGTACAGGGGGCCTGGCGGGGGTACAAGGAGATCAACCTCCGGGCCATGAAACTCCTGCGTCCGGGCGGTTTTCTTGTCACCTGCTCCTGCTCCTACCACATGAGCTTCGCACTTTTTCTGCAGGTGGTTCAGGAAGCGGCCATAGATAACCATCGCACCGTGCAAGTGGTGGAGTATCGCAGCCAGGCCAAAGACCACCCGTATCTCCTCTCTGTTCCCGAAACTGCCTATCTCAAATGCCTCATCGCCCAGGTATTCTAGGAGGAAACCTCCTCTAGGTGGCGAATATGGGAAACCAGGTGCCGGGGTGGATAACCCCGGCAGTTCCATGGTGATATGCAATATTTAGTAAGTTTCAGGAAGAGGGAAGGTTCGGTTGATGGATATTCTCCAGCTAAAGGGGGGTCTGATCGTATCATGCCAGGCCCCTGCGGGTGACCCGCTGCGTGACCCCGCGATAATGGCTGCCATGGCTCGTACAGCTGAACTGGCGGGAGCGGTGGGCATCCGCGCCAATGGGCCCGGCGATGTGGCGGCGATTCGTCAGGCGGTCCGGCTGCCGATCATCGGTATCTTCAAGCAGCAGACAGAAGGTTATCCGGTCTATATAACACCTACCCTGGAGTCGGCCCGGGCAGTAGTCGAGGCCGGAGCCGACATCGTGGCGATTGATGCGACACCCCGCCGCCGGGTAGAGGGACTCTCCCCCCAGGAACTCATTGATGCAATCCACAATGAACTGCACGTGCCGGTGATGGCCGACATCTCCACCTTCGAAGAGGGTGTAGCAGCGGCGCAGGCAGGCGCAGACATCGTGGCCACCACGCTTTCCGGCTACACGGAGGAGAGTAACCCGGGCGTGTTGAAAGGTCCCGACATCGAACTGGTCCGCCGCCTGTCCGCCGTGCTCCCGGTCCCGGTCATCTGCGAGGGCAGGATTCACACCCCGGCGGATCTGAAGGCGGTCTTCGAAGCGGGGGCGTTTGCCGCGGTGGTGGGGACGGCCATCACCCGTCCGCAGTGGATCGCTGAACAATTCGTCGCCGTAACCCCCAGGGCTGCGCGGTAAACTCAAGCAGCCGGTGAGAAAGGAGAGTCAGTTCAGGATGAAGATCTCCGTCAGCATGTGGAGCCTGCACAAATACTGGTATTCCAAGGAAATGAACGTCATGGGCTTCCTCGAGTGGGCGGCGGCCACCAGGGTTCCTAGTGTCGAATTGCTCAACATCTTCTGGCAGGATATTCAGACCGAGCTGCCGCAAGTGGTACGGTTCTGCCAGGACAACGGGCTCACTGTGGCCGCCTACGATGCGACAAACAACTTCGTCCAGGGAGACGAAGACAGGCGGGAGGCAGAGATCCGGCGGGTGCTCTGGGATATCGAAGTGGCCCGCGCTCTAGGGGCTCCCGTAGTCCGGGTCTTCTCCGGAGACGCCCATCAGGGTATCGCTTTTGGACAGGCGAAGGGATGGATCGTCGAGGGTCTGCGGCGCGCTGCCCAGTATGCCGAGCGGCGGCAGGTCCGGCTCGCTCTGGAAAACCATGGCCTTTTCGCCGGCCGCAGTGAACAGGTGGAAGAGATTCTCGATGCAGTCGGTTCACCGGCTTTGACTGCCAACATCGATACCGCCAACTTCCTGCTGGTGGACGACGATCCGCTGGCGGCTGCCCGCCGGTTGGCCCGGCGTACCGGTCATGTGCACTTCAAGGACTTTCGCGAGATCGGCGCGGACGATCAGGGTACGGCCTACACCGCCCTTTCCGGCAAGCGCTTCAAGGGTACGATCGCCGGCGAGGGGCAGGTTCCCTTCGGGGAGATCATCCGTGAGTTGCGTCGTGCCGGTTACCAGGGCGCCCTTTCGGTAGAGTTCGAGGGCAGAGAAGAGCCGAAGGAAGGCACGGCCGCAAGCTTCCGGGCGCTGCAGAAGCTTCTCGCTGACGTTGAGGACTGAATGGCCCGCAAATAGTATATCATCTGTCCGGTGGACCGGGCTGGCTCGTGGAGACGACCCGGTCCCCGGGCTGTTGGTGGGGGAGCGTGCAGATGGCTGTGAATGGACGGTTGCCGGTAGAGGAGGCGGCGTGGCAGACAGGTCTCGCCGGAATTCGTTCGGTTTACCCATCCCTTGCCCCGTCTGAGCAAAGGGTGGCAGATTATGTCCTTCAACGTCCGCACGAGGTGATATACGCCTCCGTCACGCAGCTCGCCGAGGCCTGCGGGGTAGGCGAGTCGACCGTAATCCGCTTTTGCCAGTCGGTAGGGTTTCGCGGCTACCAGGAGTTAAAACTTGCCCTGGCACTGCAATACCGGGATCGTCCGCGGGAGATCCAGAGCGACGTGCAGCCAGGTGACGGCCTGGCGGTGATGGTAGAAAAAGTTACGTACGCGAATCTGGAGATAATACGCGATACAGCACGCATGGTCGACTTTCAGGCGCTGGAGAAGGCGATCGGCACTCTGATCGCGGCCCGGCGCGTGGAGTTCTACGGGGTCGGAGCGTCGGGCGTAACCGCCCTGGACGCCAAGTACAAGTTCCTCCGCCTTGGTTTTACGTGCGATGCTTACGTCGACTCGCACCTGCAGGCAATGTCTGCCGCCACTCTCGGTCCGGGCGACGTGGCCATCGGTATTTCTCATTCCGGCAGCACCAAGGACGTAGTCGACTCGTGCCGCATAGCTCACAATGCCGGGGCAACCGTCATTGCCATTACCGACTACAAACGCGCCCCTATCGTAGAGGTAGCCGACATCACCCTGCTGACAGCCTGCCGGGAAGGGCCGCTGGGTAGTGGAGCACTGCGGTCCAAGATCGCCCAGATCCACCTGCTCGACCTGCTCTGGACGGGCGTGGTCCTGCAACTTGGTGACCGGGCCCTGGAATATACGGAGAAGACGGCTCAGGCCGTAGTCGACAAGCTGTATTAGACGTGGTCTTTGCCGGCGACTGGCGGTGGACCCGAGACGTGGACCCCGGGGCGTCAAGGGCCCGCTAGACCTGCCCGCCGTGGGCCTTGAGCAGCTCCACCGCTCGCTGCACCCGGTTTTCTTCGTTTTTGGTCACCACGGTGACCAGGTAAGCCCGGCCGCCGGGCAGGTCCTTCTCCGCACCGTAACCACTGGCGTCAGCCGAGGCGGAGAGCAGGATTCCGGTTTCCACGTCGACATCCTTGACGCCGAGGACAAGCTCGGCCAGGGAGTTGATCTGCCCGGTCGCAGGGTTGCGAAGTTGCTGGGAGCCTGTACCCGGATCGGCATAGCGGGAAACCTGGTCGATCTGGACGGTGGAGTATCCTTCCTGTCGCAAGGCCTGGGCCGCCGCCTCTGCTTTCCCGGGCGATCCGAAGTAGCCAAGTACCGAACGTTCTCCGGCGAGCTGCATACGTACACCCCCACGCCAGTTTCTCCGCAGCTGCCGGGAGTGATACGTGGCCCTTCAAGGCAGACAGGAGCACAGGGGTAAGCCGGTAGAGACAGGCGGGCAATCAATTGCCGTGCCAGGTAAACCGGACGGGCTGGGTGGCGGCCCAGGGGTCGGTGGTCAGAACCCCTTGAACCCAGTACTCGCCTGCAGCTATCGGCTTACCATCGTCGTCCTTTCCGTCCCAAACGACAGTATAGGCAAACAGCTGCCTGGGTGCTGCCGTCACTTCACTCAGCATCTGAATGAAAGCTCGCGACTTGCTCCAGCGCCAGATTTCCCGCCCCTGGCCATCGATGACGAGGAAATCGTACCGCTGTCCCGTGTTGAACCGTAACTTCGCAGGGTCTTGCGCCGTATTGACGACGGCAAGGGTGAAAACGGCGTAGCGGTCGCCGGTGGGTGGGCGAATCTCGTTCGCAGCCACACCCCGGGCCAGCACCGGCCAATTGGGTACGGCAGCAGTCAGCGTCGTCACAGGCCGCTCCTCCTTTCCTGTAGATAAAGGAGACCTGTCCGCAGAAAGCTCGGCTGAAGGTGACTCGGCCGGCGACGATTCCGCCAAAGGTGAATCCACCGAGAGGGCATTGGCGATACGCAGGGCCGAGACGATCACCGCCAGAAGCAGCACAAGCCCTACAGTAACAAAAAGGCCACTACGGGAGTTTTGCACGGAATCTCACCCTTTCAGCGCCATTATAACCGGACGGCGGAAGCCATTGAAACCAGGGTTCACGGTAGGCTTCCGCCCGGGACAGGCGGAAGGGGGCAACCCCGGTGGCGTCACTGGTGTTGCCGGCAGAGCAAGCTAACCTCGGCCGGCAAGCTGGATCCAGCCGTCCGTCAGTGCCTGGGGAATGCCATGGGGATAGACACGCCGGGGTTCTATACCCTCGGACCGGAGCAAGACGGCGGAAGTGGTTGGGGCAGTAGCAGGGTCAGCAGCTGGGGCAGGGACGGTGGCTGGAGCAGCGACAGGGCCGGAAGGCGAAAGCGTGTCGTCTGGGGAGGGCATGGTGAAGGCGTGCTCCTAGCGAAGAATACGGGCTTGCCGGGGCCACGACCACGACCAGGCCAAGCCCATGAAGGCGAACATGACCAGGGCCAGTGTGTTCGTCTGTGTTTGCCCTCTCTCCCTCAGGCGTCGGCCGCCGAGGGAGAGGCGTTGCCGGCAAAGGGATGCAAGTCCGGATCAGCGAGGCAAAAACCAGGGTCGGCCAGGAGGCCCGGTAGAGACGCGACGCTGGGCAGGCGTCTGCCTGGCCAGCCCGCCTGCCCGGCCAGCCCGGCGAAATCGAGCTGCACTCCCGCGATACCGGCCCGGTTTGCGCCCAGTACGTCAATGTGGTAGAAATCGCCTATATACAGGCACTCTTGCGGGTGGAGACCCAGCTTGACCAATGCCAGACGGAAGAGCTTTGGATCAGGTTTTTCGTACCCTTCCAGGTGTGAATCGATCACGATCTCGAAGAATTGCCCCAGTCCCGCCGCCGCTAGCACCTGCGCCACGCGGCCGTCCGAGTTCGAGATCACCGACATCCGAAAGCCTTCTGCCCTGAGCGTCTGGAGAGTCTCCGCCACCCAGGGGTAGGTCAAGCTCCAGAGGTTACGTTCACGTTCCAGTCGGCCGAGCTCGGCCAAAACCTCGTCGACCTTCTCTTCCGGGACCTGGGTGTAGGACAGCATCTGCCTATAGATGAAATGATCAGTCCCCGGGCGCTGAACCCCTTCTCCCTGCAACCGACGGCCGAGGAGCCTGTCCAGCTCATGTGTTGCCCGTAGGAAAAAGTCATGCAGGCTTTCTACGTTCGGCCGATTCCGCCCCGGGCAAGATGCGACAATCAGGTCCGCAAAGAGGTGGAAGTCGGGGAAGATCAGTGTGCCGCCGGCATCGAACAGGAGGTAGGGCTTGTCGTGCACTTTCTTCACTGCTACTCCTCCGTCTCCCGCTGTAGTTTCTGATGCCAGGCCCAGGCGGTGGCCAGGATATCGTCCAGGCTAAAGCGGGGCTGCCAGCCAAGCTCCTGCCGGATCCGGTCCGAACTTGCCACCAGGACTGCCGGGTCCCCGGGACGCCG
>JBLNBY010000007.1:0-7911 GCA_050260295.1 Bacteroidota bacterium | reverse complement strand
CCTGCTTCATCGTGTAGCTATGGAAGGGCCGATGCCTGATCTGCCCGCCCTCCTCGTAGGCCTCGCCGAAGATCTCCAGGGTCTTGTTCTTGGGCGTGGCGGTAAAGGCGAAGTAGCTGGCATTGGGGAGGAGCTTGCGCGCCTCCATGATCCGGTTGATGCGATCCTCGACCGTCTCGTCGTCCTCTTCCGCCCCGGCCGGCGACAGGGCCATGCTGACCGCTGCCGAGGTCCGCCCACCTTGGCCGGAGTGCGCCTCGTCGATGATGATGGCGAACCTCCGGCTGCGGTGCTCATTGCCGATGTCGTCAAGGATGAAGGGGAATTTCTGCACCGTGGTGATGACGATCTTCTTTCCGCTCTCAATGAGCTTGCGCAGGTCGCCGGAGCCGTCAGCGTGACCCACCGTCGCACCCACCTGGGCGAACTGCCTGATCGTGTCGCGGATCTGCTGGTCGAGGATGATCCGATCGGTGACGACGATGACCGAGTCGAAGACAGTCGCGTCGTCCTTGCGCAGCCCCACGAGCTGGTGGGCAAGCCAGGCAATGGAGTTGGACTTTCCACTGCCCGCCGAATGCTGGATAAGATAGCGCTTCCCAGTGCTTGCTTGACGCGCATCGGCGAGAAGCTTGCGCACCACGTCGAGTTGGTGGTAGCGCGGCCAGATCTGCGCCGCTTTCTTCTTGCCGGTCTTTTCGTCCTTGGTCTTGACGATCTGGGCGTAGTTCTCGAGGATGTCGGTCAGACTCTCCCGGGTAAGGATGCGCCTCCAAAGGTAGTCGGTCTTGAGCCCCTCGGTATTCGGCGGGTTCCCCGCTCCGTCGTTCCAGCCCTGGTTGAAGGGGAGGAACCACGAGCCCTTCCCTTTGAGGTGGGTGCAGAAGCGCACTTCGTGGTCATCCACGGCAAAGTGCACCGCGCAGCGCCCGAACTCGAAGAGCCTCTCGCGCGGGTCGCGGTCACGCTTGTACTGTTCCACCGCATCCTCGACCGTCTGTTTGGTGAGGCTGTTCTTCAGTTCGAAGGTGGCCACCGGTAGGCCGTTGATGAAGAGGCAGAGGTCGAGCGCCCGTTGGGTCTCGTCCCTGCTGTAGCGGAGCTGCCGGGTGACGCTGAAGCGGTTCTGCCCATACCGTTCGGCCGCCGCCAGATTCCCCGGCGACGGCGTTCCGTAGAAAAGGTCTACGTGGTGCGGCCCGTCGTCGATACCTTTGCGCAGGACATCAACCACGCCGCGCTTGCTGATCTCGCCTTGCAGGCGCGTCAGAAACTTGCGCCGCGTCGGGCTGTCCTGGTCCAGACCAAGGGCGTCCGCGACCCGAGGCTGCGTCGCCCGGAGGAAGGTGCGCAACTGCACGAGATCGACGCAGTACTCCCGCTCGTAGTCCTTCGGATCACCGCAGACCCAGCCGTTCCCGCCGTAAGAAGCGAGCGCTTCAGCCGCCAGCTCCGCCGATACCGTGCCCGGGTCACAGGGGGCGCCCGTTAGCGCCGTGCAGATCAGCCGCTCCAGGCCTTTCTCGCTGGTGTCGGTCGTCATGCCAACCCCTCCTGCAGGAACGTTCAGAAAAGCCAGCCTTGTGACTGCAACCGTTGCGCGGCAAGCTCAATCTGCACCAAAGAAAACTGCCGCTTGCGTTTGTTCCATTCGTGCACCCGGTGTGCGATGTCCGCTAGCTCCCTGGCGCCTTCCCGCGTGGCTACCCAATGTATGGTGGCAAGCAACTCAAGCCCGTAGGGTGTCTCGAAACCCTGCACCAGGCGCGCCACCTGTTCCAAGCGCTCATGGGTCTTCACATGGGTGTTGAGGAAAGTCTCGGCGTCGCGCACCGCGCCGGGCACCAGCCGCAACGGTTTTTCGGGGGCATCCCCTCCACCAGCGTACCCTGTGATGAGATGACCTTCCATCTCGCGTAGCACGTGGCGCAAGTTTTCCGCGTAGGGTCCGTAGGTCCCTTTCACGTATCGCAGGCGCAGCGGTTCTCCGGCGGCTTGCAGGAAGTACATCAGCTTGTGCACTTCCAGCAAGGTGATGGTCGGGTCCAGCAAGGCGGCGAGATAGCGGTTCATTAAGCTGACCAGTGCGGCCCGGCCGGGCGTCATCTTGGGGACATCGCTCAAGCGATTGCGGCGTGCATCTGCCGCAGCTCCCCCGGGCTCGAATACTATCGCCTCCACGTCCGGCAATGCCGCCAACGCCCGCTCGATGCGCGGCCGCACTTCAGCCCAGTCGAGCCCGCCCAGCCCGCTGCCGAGGGGCGGAATGGCGATAGAGCGGATGTTGCGCGAACGGACTTCCTCCACCAGGGCGGCTAGCCCAGTTTCGATGTCCTCGATACGGCTCTTGCCGCGCCAGTGCCGCTTGGTAGGGAAGTTGATGATGTAGCGTGGCATCGTGAGCTGGCCCGTATCAAACACGAACACTCGACCGGGCTGCACTTCGCCGCGCTGGCAGGCGGCGGCATAAGCCTTGAAGTTGTCAGGAAACGCCTGCTTGAACCGAAGCGCAATGCCGCGCCCCATCACCCCCACGCAATTGACGGTATTGACCAGGGCCTCGGCTTCGGCCTTCAGAATGTCGCCTTGGGTGTAGCGAATCATTGCCCTCACCCCTCAGTGATACCACCCGCCGCACTTCCACGGCAGGGCGGTGTGCCTCGCCGGCCAGGGAACTCAGTACCCGAGTCTGCACCGCGGCAGATATCACGCCAGTGCGCTGCACCAGATGCCAGGGAAAGAACTCGTGCAGCAGAAACTCGGCCTGCTTGCCTTCCTTGACCTCCGGGTTGCGAAAGTCCCTTGCAGCCACCGCCGCCCAGTCGACCTCGGTGAGTTGGTCCCACCGGTTGCGGAATTCGGTGTAATGAGCGCCGGCGTTGGCCAGGCTGAAGGCCCAGCGCGTCCCAGACGACTCAGCCCAGTCCACCACCGAACGCAAGTCCGCTTCTGGGTGCCGCCGGCCCGCCCCGCTTTATGATTTTCGTCTCGGACCACAGCCCACCTTCTCGAATGATGGAGAGCAGATTATCTACATGAGTGATGTGGTAGATTCGGGGCCGAGTTGGCATGGCGTTCAAAATTCCACCTCCTCGGCGACATCGGGCTCCGTGCTCTCTTCGGCCTCGCCCTCCTCCAGCGCTTCTGCCTCGTCCAGCGGTTCGGGCTCTTCGGCCTCCTCTGGCAGCCCGGCCGCCACCTCGCGCACGTCGAGCTTACCGGTGACTACGTCGGCGATCAGGCGGGTGCGGTATTCGCGGAGAAGGTCGATCTCTCGGCAGACCGATGAGACAGCAAGATCCAACTCTGCAGTCGCATGCTGCATGTGCCGGGCGATAGTTGCTTGCTCGTCCGGAGGGGGAACCGGAAGACGAAGGTCCCCTATTCTCTCGACAGCCAGACCAGGCTGGGCGGCTGCAAGGGAGTACCGGTTGAGGTTCATGGTTCGCAGGAGTTCCCCCAACCAGTACAACTCAAACGGCTGGCGCGCATGAACAACCACAGCATGCTCTGATGCCCAGAATCTCCCCTTGGCGTAGTTGATGTTCCCGCACAAAGCCCCTTGGCGGCCAATAAGTACGAATTCCCCGTCATGCGTGTATCCCGATGTGTAGCCGCGGATCCCGTTTCCACCGTAGACAGGGTATTGCCCACTCTCGCTAATGGAGAATGAGGTGATGTCCTCTCCACTCTTTAGCCGCGCCAAATTCTTTACCCGCAGGATTTGCCAATGCTCCGGCACGTCCCCCAGCCACTCCACACCCGAAGGCTTGAGCCGAACGTTGGGGTCGAGGCCGCGGGTCACGGCGCGGTGGATGATGACCTGCTTCTGCTCGTTCAGGAGGGCGATCAGTTTCTGCTTGGCGCGGATGTAGCGCCTAATGCGACGGTCCACATGGTCGAGGAAGCGCACGATAGCGGCTTGTTCAGGGAGGGGCGGAAGGGGACTTTGAAAGTTAGCAACAAAGGACTCTGGAACACGTTGTTGCCCCGCTGCACCCGTCATTGCCTTCGTACCGATCTGTCGAAACTCCACAAGCGTGGTTACTCGATAGAGGAATTGAGGAAGAACGGAGCTGGACGCCCTGAGCACGTGAAATTCGGTAGACCCAAAACCCACTTCCGTCGGCAGCGAGTCAAGGCACGCACCCTTTCCGTTCTCAAAACAAGGAGTAATCTTTGCCACAAGTACGTCGGCCCGACGGAAGTAGGTAAACCCGTTCCACACCTCAGAAGCTCTTCTTCTCTCTCGCGAATCTATTCGCCCGTCAGTTCCAACCCGCTCCATGGGGAGGAATGTGACTTCGCTGTCCACAGCCAAGACGTCGCTCGTATCGGATCTTCTTGGGTTGATCATCGCACAACGTTTCAGCCGTAGCACCTCCCAATGCTCCGGTACCTCCCCCAACCACTGCACACCGGAGTCCTTGTAGGCGGGATAGGGTTTCAGATCCCGGATCATCGACCGCCACCCCCGATGATCTCGTCCAGCAGCCCTTCCGTCTCCTTCTCCAACGCCAAGATGTCAACCCGGATTTCTTCGAGCGTGCGCAGCGGCTCCGGCTTGTAGAAGTAGCGGGTGAAGCTAATCTCGTAGCCAATCTTAACGCTCTCTGGGTCATACCAGGCATCCGGGGCGTAAGGCAGCACCTCGCGGCGCAGGAAGGCCTCGATGCCGCCGGGTTCAAGCAGCGGGATCTGCTCCGTGTCGCGCAGGTCGGTGTCGGGCTCGTACTCCACCACGCAGCGCTTGCCGTCCACGGTGGCCTCGAACCGGCCGCGCAGCGGGTCAGGCTCGGTGCCGCGCTTGTGAATCTTGCGGATCACGGGCGGGGCGGCCTCGTCGCGATCGGCGCCCTCCTTGAGCGCTTTGATCTCCTTCGGCGCGTAGACGCGGTTCGGGTCGATGCCCCGAAGTCGCAGGGGCCGCTCGACAGTCACCTTCCAATAGCCGAAGGCAGCGTTGGGGAAGATCTTGGACTGCTCGGTCTCTTCAAACCGGAGGAAGGTGTCGCAGATGCGGTCGATGTCTTCCTCCGACAGTTCGCAGTTCTTCTTGCCGAGGTTCTTGCGGAGCGGCGTATACCACTGAGTGGCGTCGATGAGTTGGACTTTGCCGCGCCGGTGCTCGGGTTTGCGGTTGGTGAGCACCCAAATGTAAGTGGCGATGCCAGTGTTGTAGAACATGTTGAGCGGCAGGGCGATGATGGCCTCCAGCCAGTCGTTCTCGATGATCCAGCGGCGGATGTTGCTCTCGCCCTGGCCCGCGTCGCCGGTGAAGAGCGACGAGCCGTTGTGGACCTCGGCGATGCGGCTGCCGAGCTTCGTGCCGTGCTTCATCTTGCTCACCAGGTTGGCGAGAAAGAGCATCTGACCGTCGCTGGAGCGAGTGATCAGCGAGTACTCGGGGTCGCCGGCGTGCTCGATGATGAAGCGCGGGTCCTTGATACCGCCCTTTCCACCCATGCGCTCAAGATCGCTCTTCCAGCTCTTCCCGTAGGGCGGATTGGACAGCATGAAATCGAACTCCCGGGAAGGAAAGGCATCGTTGGACAACGTGGAGTATTCGGGTCCGCCGACGATGTTGTCGGCCGCCTCGCCATCGCCCTTGAGCAAGAGGTCGGCCTTACAGATGGCGTAGGTCTCGGCGTTGATCTCCTGGCCATACAGGTGAGTGGCCACCTGCTTGCCGCGCTCCCTCGCGAGTTGCTGTAGCGTTTCCTCAGCCACGGTCAGCATGCCGCCGGTGCCGCAGGCGCCGTCGTAGAGCAAGTAAGTGCCGGATTCCACCTGGTCGGCGATGGGCAGGAAAATCAGCTTCGCCATGAGCCTCACGGCATCGCGCGGCGTCCAGTGCTCACCGGCTTCTTCGTTGTTCTCCTCGTTGAAACGACGGACCAGTTCCTCGAAGATGGTCCCCATCGCGTGGTTGTCGAGGCCGGGGTGCTTGACCGTGCCATCCGCATTCAGGACCGGGTTGGGGCTCAGGTTGATGTCCGGAGAAAGGAACTTCTCGATGAGGGTGCCAAGGACGTCGGCCTTGGAGAGCTTTGGTATCTGGTGACGAAACTCGAAGTTTTCCAGAATGTCCTGCACGTTAGGCGAAAAGCCGTCGAGGTAAGCCTCGAAGTCCGCCCTGAGCTGCTGCTGACTTGCCCTGGCCCTGAGGTCGCGCATGGTGAACTTCGAAGTATTGTAGAAGGCCTGGCCCGAAGCCTGACGCAGCGCCGCGTCCTGGTTCACGATGCCCGCCTTGTCGAGAGAGGCTTTCAGGTCGAGCACGGCCTGTTTAGTGGGTTCAAGCACCGCATCCAGACGCCGCAGGACCGTCATCGGCAGGATTACGTCCCGGTACTTGCCGCGCACATAGAGGTCGCGCAGAACGTCGTCTGCGATTCCCCAGATGAAGTTGGTGATCCAGTTGAGATCGCCGTTGGTCATGAACCCCTTACCTCCCCGATCTAACCCAAACCGAGTCTACCAGCGCTGTGCGACATGGACTGACGCTGGTTGTTTTAGCCGCTGCAATTTCACAGACTCCCAGCCCAACGGAACGTGGAAAGCTTCGACTTCTTCTTGCTCGTATCCTGTCATGCGAGGGCGCTTACGGAAGGAACCGTTGGGCGTAGTCGACGGGACTTTTGGCTCCAAACGATGACACGGTTCTGCGGGGATGGAACATCGAAAAGGTTGCTCAAGCCAGTTTGACCCGGGGTAATCACGCGCAAGGGCAGGAATTGGCATGCGAGGCAAGAAAAGGTGTTCCATCTTCTATTGTCGCGGGGAGGCGGAAATGATGGACAGAAAGCCGGTACCCTCATCGAACATCCGGTCAATTGGATACGACTATGAACTTCGGGTGCTGGAGGTGGAGTTCAACAACGGGTCCACGTACCAATACGCCGGGGTACCGCAGAACATCTACGAGGCTTTGATGAACGCCTCCTCCCATGGGGCGTTTTTTCAAGATTCATTCGCAACCAGTTCCCCACGACTAGGGTAGTCTAGAGGGAGGGTTTGCGATTGAAGGTCGTCTCACTGTCAGTCAAGAACCTGCGGTGCCTGAAGAATATAGTGAACATGCCCCTTCATGGCCTCACTATTCTGATCGGTGAAAACGACGCAGGAAAAAGTACTGTACTCGATGCAATCGACATGGCGCTAAACAAGCGACCCCCAGTTCCTGACGATTACTATGTCTGCAACGGCGGGACGCCTGAGCAAGAAATCGTTATCGAGTTGCTGCTCGACTGCTCTCAGGATTCCAAACGACCGGATCAGAAGTATCTAGCTAGGGACGGTCTTCTTCACTATCGCGTCATACATACCCCAGGAGCAGTTAGGACCGAAGTTCTAGGCAAAAGGTTCGTCAACCCAGCACTAAATCAGGATTATACACGCCTTGGCGCTGGACCATTTGACGAACTACTGGAGTCCCTTGGGATTAGGCCTGAGGGCAGATTGAATAATGATGTCCGTCTCCGACTCATCCAAGACTATCTGACCTCTGCGAATCCTGAAACCACCTATGACTGGATAGAAATCAGGAATGAGCTCAACGAGTTCCTCCCGCGCTTTGAGCGCTTCAGCACATCAGAGTACAGGAACCCAGAAGCACTTATCCAGAGAACACTCACGTCCGTTGTCGAAGCTTATCTATACGAAACAGACGAAGCGACGGACACCAAGAGTCTCATTAAGCCTCTGCAAGAAGTCAGAGATGAGCTGAAGGCCAGGCTGGACGCCAGAATCTCAGAACTGCTCGCGTTCGTACAGGTATACAATCCAGGTGTTACCAGCCTATGGATTGAGCCCGTTGTCGATTTCGCGAAAGGCTTTCAGACTGGCCGGCTGTTCCTCGGGGGCCAGTATGGCATCTACCACATGGGAAATAAGGGCGAAGGAACCAAG
>JBLNBY010000006.1:0-6402 GCA_050260295.1 Bacteroidota bacterium | reverse complement strand
CGAAGACGATCTCCCGTGGGACACCCCCAAAGAACTCCAGCACCCGTTGCAGGCCGTCGAGGAAGGCCTCCATACGGGCGTGAGGGTACACCCGGACGAAGATGGCAGTGCTGTAGGCAAGGCGGGCGCAGAACAAGTATAGCGCGGTCTCCCGGGACTTGCACCGGACTTTAATCTCTCCCCAGTCCACCTGAAGCGACTCTCCCGGAGAAAACGCCAGTGGCAGGCGCGCCAACCCCCTATCGATGGACAACTATGCTTTGATCGGGGCGAGTCGCGTATGATTCTGCCGGTATGCTTCCCGAAACTTCTGAGGGCTACGATACCCCAGGGCGGAGTGCAGCCGACGCCCGTTGTAAAAGTCAATGAAGTCGATCACTGTCAGATATGCTTCCGCAAAGGTTTGGAATTCGTTACGGGCCAGACATTCCTCCTCCATGATCCCGTTGAACGCTTCGATGTGGGCGTTCTTGTGGGGTGTAGCATTCGGTATCCGTTCGTGTTCCAGCCCTAATTGCTCACACGTCTCCTCAAACAGCTGGCTAATGAATTGTGGCCCGTTGTCGGTTCGGATCACCGGTGTGGTCTTCTGCCACTCCGGTTTGCGCCGGCGCACCGCTTCTCTCAGCGCGTTGGCCGCCTCCTCCGCCTGACAAGTCAGGCCAAGGTGGAACTCTACCACCGAACGGTCGTACACGTCCAGGATAGGCATCACGAAGAAGAACCGGTCTTCCCCTGCTATGTACCCGTATTTGACGTCGACTTCCCACAGCTGGTTAGGCCCAGTAACCAGCCGGTTACGGGCCAGCCGGCGGGGATGGGGGGATTTCTTGGGCCGCTGCGACCGCAGCAACCGCAGCTCTCGGCAGAGCCGGTAGACCTTCTTGTGGTTGATAATCAACCCGTACCGATGCTTGAGCACCACGGTCAGCTTGCGGTAGCCATAGCAGCCCTCTTCCCCAGCGATGAGTTCGCACAGCCATTCCTGGATTTGCTCATCGGGTACTCGCTTTCCTGCCGTGGTCCACGAATACCCAGGCTTCGGCCTTCCCCCTTTTCGTGGGCTCTCAGGCCGTTTTGGGTGACGGTGAGCATAATACGTCGACCGGGCGACCCCCACTATGCGAAGAACCAAAGCGATCGGGTACCCCCTTTGAATCCAATTCTCCGCCACCTCCAGCCGATCCCTCAGGGTCGGGTTGTTTTTTTTAGAAGGTCACGGAGAATGGCGATCTCGAGGTCTTTCTCGCCCAGTAGCTTCTTGAGCTGCTCGTTTTCCCGCTGGACGTCCCTCAACTCGGGGGTCTCAAGTTGCGAGCGGCGGCGCTTGGCGGAAAACGCAGCCTCTCCCTGAGCACTGTACTGCCGAACCCAACGCGCTACCAGGTTAGGAGCCAGATTGTGGCGTCGGGCGACCACAGATGCGTTGCGTGTCTCCAATGCCTCACGGACTACCCGCAGCTTGAAGTCTGGTTCGTATCGGGTCCGAGTCACTGTCAATCCTCCCAACAGGACTCTACCCAATCAAAGGCTACCTGTCCAATCTGGTTAGGGGGCTAGCCAGAGGGGCAGTCCGAGGCCTGGTTTGCAGGCTACAACCTGAACAGGAATAACGGGCACGAGGATCTCTATTTCATGCGCTGACGGGGAGCATGAAGGCGACTACCAACGACTGGGCTGGCGCAGGGCGCCAGCTTTAGTTTTTCTTTTACGAGGATTGCAGGATGGCGGTAACATGGGTAGAACCATGGCAATATCGGGAAAGCGAGGAGGGAAGATCCATGAGCAAGAGGCAGTAGACAAGTATTACTTTGGCGGCGGGACGGCTGGTTTTCGGTGCAGGTGTGGCAGCAGGGGAAGTTGCCAAAGATCTATGGCCTACGGCTAGTGGGCGTTGGGGGTTTGTCGACGGAAACCAGCTGTATAGCTGGACTAATGCTGCTCAGGTCTTCGGTGTACGGGCGCGACAGACGCGTTTCTCACTGTCTTAAACGAGCTGAACGCTTCGTCTGAGACACATATTCTAGGCGGGGGTAGCGCTCTAGGGCAGAAGCGGCAGTAGCAAGACTCGGTGCGCACACGCCTCTGTGCGGGCGCCATTTGAAGACTAGATCATGTTGCACTAAGCTGTCTGGAAGTACAACGGGTCCCTGAGCGATGCTTTCGCGGACTTGATCAAGGACCCACCGGATGAAATCCGGCGGAAGTGGGAGGAGTGGGTGGACAGGACCTTCTAGCGTTTCTGGTCTCAGTCCCGCTGCCCGGGAGTATGCCCCGGCTTTCTTTCCCTGCTAGCCTGTAAGGTGCGGGTCGCGTGACGGCTGCCGAGGTGCAGTTCGAACGTGCTGGTCACAATACCGTAAGCTGAAGTGGCAGACATCAGGATCGGCAGGGAGCGGGATGGGGAGACCGAAATCCGGCACGGGAACGCGCATGGGGTACGTTAAGCTCTTCCATCGTTAGGTTGGCATACTCTTGCACTGGCGAACACACGGAGGGAGGAACGACTGTGGATGACTTCTTTGAGGAACAGAGATTAGCCAGTCGAATCAAATCCGAGTTGGTTACCAAATACTTCATGGCGTGGGCCAACATTATGAAAAAGCGAACTCCATGTGGGCTAATCGGGTATGTTGACCTATTTTCGGGCCCTGGGAGGTATAAGGATGGAAGTCCGTCCACTCCACTCATGATACTCGAGGAAGTACTAAGACAGCCGGACATATCAAGCAAGCTGGTAATGCTATTCAATGACAAAGAGCAGACCTATGTTGATCAACTTAAGAAGGAGATTAGCGGTTTTCCTGGTATAGACGTTCTTAAGTATCCCCCCGCAGGTGTTTTGTTCGGAAATTGACGAGGAAGTATCGCGCGAAATCGTGACAATGGTTCGCTATCCTTCGTTCTTTTTTGTTGATCCGTGGGGATATAAGGGGCTGACTCGCGATCTTATTGAAGCGGTGTTGAAAGGTTGGGGGTCCGACTGTTTCTTCTTTCTGAATTACGCTCGGGTAAACGCTGCTATAACCAACTCCCTAGTTGAACGGCATATGACCGCTCTCTTCGGCGAGGAGAGACTCCAAAGGCTGAGAGTGCTTATTCATACATTGGAAAAGCGGGAACGAGATATTTGCCTGCTCAATGAACTGGCAGAGGCGCTGCGCGAGCGCGGGGCCAGATATATGCTTCCATTTGCTTTTCGACAATCATCCCGGACGCAACCCACTCACTACCTAGTCTTTGTGTCTAAGCATGTCCTCGGCTACGAGATCGCCAAAGACATTATGACGCGGTGTGGTCAAAAGGAAGAAGGCGGTTCATGGTTTGAGCATATAGCCGTCCCGAACCCCCAGTTATCGCTGCTCCGTGACCTCACCCCGGGACCGGTCGATGAGCTGGGTAGGCTGCTCATTCAGTGTTTTGGTGGCAAGGAGCTCACGTTTGCGGAGCTATATGCGCAGGTCGGCAAGGGAAAGCCATATACTAAGCAGGACATCCGAGAAGCTTTGATGCAACTTCGCGCAAGTGGCGATGTTGTCGTCAAGTGCCCGACATCTCCAACAAGAGTCAGGGCGGACCGGGTGGAAATAGGTACCAAGGCAGTGATCACGTTCGTTAACAAAGTGCAGACTTGCTAATAACGATGCATAGCGGTATAATCGGGACACGGCTCGGGAACATGGGTTCGTTGGTCGGCACCGGGGGGGCGGAGGGTGATGGGGCAGAAATCATCCATTGAATGGACCCAGGCAACTTGGAACCCGGTCACCGGCTGCACCAAGGTCAGCCCGGGGTGTAAGCACTGTTATGCTGAGCGGTTGGCGAAGAGACTTCAGGCCATGGGAAACCCGCGGTATCAAAATGGCTTCAAGATTACGCTGCATCCCGACCTATTGGAGCTGCCCCTTCGGTGGAGACGCCCCCGTCTCATCTTCGTGAACTCGATGAGTGACCTGTTTCATGAACAGGTGCCGGCTGCGTTCATCCGCGCCGCATTCGATGTGATGTTTCGAGCGCAGCACCACACCTTCCAGATTCTGACAAAACGCCCTCAACGACTTGTTGATCTGGCATCGTGCTTGCCGTGGCCCGAAAACGTCTGGATGGGCGTGACTGTAGAGAGTCAGGAGTATGTCTGGCGAGTTGACCTACTCCGGCAGGTACCCGCTGCTGTGCGTTTCCTGTCCATTGAGCCACTCATTGGCCCTATCACTCGTCTTGATCTTCGGGGAATTCACTGGGTAATCGCAGGCGGTGAATCTGGCCCGAGTGCCCGCCCTATGGACCCGGCGTGGCCTCGACGTATCCGCGATATGTGTATCCACTCGGGAACGCCCTTTTTCTTCAAGCAGTGGGGCGGCGTTAACAAGAAAGCAACCGGAAGGTTACTGGATGGCCGCGAGTGGAACAATATCCCGCTGGCTGGTCGCAGTTGCGAGAAGCAGTATCTTGCGTTACCGTAGCATCAGCCCTAACAGCATGGGGTCTCGAGTTGAGTAGGATCCAGGCCTGTCTTGACGGAGTCGAAGACTACCCGGACCACACGGATGAATAGGGTGACCCCACGAAGTCAGGGCAATCTAAGCAGGATGCCCACCGACGCGGGGAGTTCTACGTCGGAGTTCTGCACGGATCAGGGGGCAAACCGGAACGGCCTGCACCCATCACTCCGCTTGAGCGGGGCGATCTCCTGTGCCAGCACCGAGGCACGCTCTCCCCGGCGCTGTACCCGGCCGGTAACGACCAGGGCCGGCGCTCCGAAGAGGAGTTTCCCATAGCGCTGATAGGTTGGCTCGAACGCGGTCAGATCCAACAAACCCGTCTCATCTTCCAGCGTGAAGAAGACGACCACCCGGCCACTGCGGGTAGGGGGGCGATGCGGGCGTATCAGCAGACCGGCTACCCGTACCAGCTCTCCCTCAGCCCGGGCCTGCACTTCCTGATTGGAGTTCATCCCCAGCGCCCGCCACTGTTCCCGATAGAAGGAGAGAACATGGCCGCTGGGGCTGAAACCCAGGATGGCAAACTCCCGCAGGCTTTTCTCCAGGGGGGCGAAGTCCGGCCAGCTCTTCTCGACCGGCATCTCCAGCGCCAGGCGCAGCTGCTGGGCCGGCTGGCCGGAGGCTGAGCCTGCGGCCTGCGGTCGAGCCCCTAGAAGGTCGGGGAGCTGGAAGAGCAGCGCGCGCCGGTGGGGGGTGGGGGTGAGGGAGTCGAACGCCCCCGCCAGGATAAGGTTGGCCAGCACGTCCCGGGGCAGGTCGACGCGGCGGACGAAGTCGGTGAAGCTGTGGAAGCTCCCACCCTCCTGGCGGGCCGCCAGAATCTTGCGCACTCCGGCCTCCTTCAAGCCGTCGACCTGATAGAGGCTCGGCCGGATGCTGTGCTCGTCTTCTACCGTAAAGCGCCAGCCATCGCTCTTATTCACATCCGGGTTCAGTATCTTGATACCGCGCCGGGCGGCCTCCACGGCCAGCGCGTGCGGCGGGTAGAACCCCATGGGCTGGTAACTGAAGAGCGAGGCATAGAAGGCCGCTGGATGATGCTCGAGCAGGTAGGCGGTCTTATAGGCGGTAGTGGCGAAGGCAGCCGCATGGGCCTCACAGAAACCGTAGCCGGCGTAGCCCACGATGTAGGAAAAGATGGTGCGGGCGATGTGTGGCTCGACCCCCCGGGCGATGGCCCGGGCGACGAACTCTTCGCCGATGGCGTCCATCTCTTTTTGTGAACGGTAGTGCGTCATCACCCGGCGCAGGCGATCGGCTTCTCCCGGTGTAAAGCCGGCCACCCGGGTGGCGATGGCAATCACCTGTTCCTGATAAAGGACCACGCCGTAGGTTTTGGCGAGGATGGGCTCGAGCTCGGGGAGCAGGTATGTTACCGGCTCCCGGTTGTGCCGGCGGGCGAGAAACGGCTCGACCATGTCGCCCTTGATCGGGCCGGGACGGATGAGCGCGACACTGGCCACCAGGTCTTCGAAACGGTCCGCTCCCAGCCGGGTCTGCAGCGCCCGCTGGGCCGGGCTCTCCAACTGAAACATGCCCACCGTCTCGCCGCGCCTGATCCGCCTGTAGGTAGCAGGGTCTTCGTCCGGGATCTCCGCTTCGGAAAAGCTCGCGTCGGCCTGCCGGGCGGTATGGACCGCCTGGTCCAGGGCCGAGAGGGTACGCAAGCTGAGCAGGTCGAGTTTGATCAGCCCCAGGTCCTCGACAGCATCCTTGTCGAACTGGATGATCTCGACCCCTTTGGCTGCCAGCTGCAGGGGCGATATATCCGTGATCGGGTCACGGCTGATTACCAGCCCTCCCAGATGTGTCCCGATGAACCGTGGGAAACCGGCGACGCGAGCCGCCAGCCGGAAAAGCAATTGGTAGCGTTCCAGTGGAAGGTGGCTGTCGCGGATTT
>JBLNBY010000005.1:0-2912 GCA_050260295.1 Bacteroidota bacterium | reverse complement strand
GTTGCAAAAACGCAACCTATTCCGCCGGAGGTCGGTTGCAAGAATGCAACCTTACCCGCCCCAACCGGTCCCAACCCGCCCGCCGCGGAAGGCTTGGGGCGAGGTCCAAAAACAAAACCCTGCTACACGGCTCGGGCCCACGCCCGCGGTTCGACTTCGTACCTCGCCTCCGGGCGAGTTCCCGGCTTACCAGACGAGCATGTTGCATTTTCGCAACCATCTCCCCTACACCAGGGTTGCACAAATGCAACACACCACGAAGCCGCTCAATCTAGCTCCTTCTAGCTAGAGGCCGGGGCGAATTCATGTGAACAGGACAGGTCGAACGCGATCAACCCTTCAGGTCGAGCAGACTACCGGCTGCCCGATACACCTGCCCTGAGAGCAGGTTTCGGCTGCGCTGTAGGGCCAGAATGGCAGCCAGAGTCCTGCCGTGCATCGCTCTGACTTGCGCCCGGACCTCTTCCCGCGCCTCCTTTAGCTGACTCAAAAGTCGAATGACCTGCTGTCGGTCCGATTCCGCTCCAGAAGGATCAGCGAGAAGTTTGCCCAAGGCTGTCCAAGCAGCCTCTTCCGCCGGGTCGCCGATGGTCTCCGCCAGCTTGATCCACTCACCTTCGGCAATCAGGCGGCGGCAGACTGCAGTTCTTTCGAGGAGGCTCATCACGGCCTGCGAAACACTCTCTGCCCACAAGCTGGTCAGCGCACCTTCAGCGCCTGGTCCCATGCTTCTCTCAACTCCTCCAGGAGCTTGGCCACTTCCAGGGCCGCGGCCGCATCCTTACGAACTACGCTCTGGATCAGGCGGTAATTCATGTATTCATAGAGTTGGAAGAGCTGGCGGGGGAGGTCGCCTGCGTCAAAGTTCAGTGAACCGATGAGCTCGGCCAGTATATCCTGCGCACGGTAGAGTTTGTCGCGCGCAAGTGTATCATTGTTGGCTTCCCAGGCGGCAGCGGCCTGACGACAGTTCTTGATGGCCGCATCATAGAGCATCAGCACCAGGCGGCCCGGACTGGCGGTCTCAACCTCGATCTGGCGATACTGCTGGTAAGGGTTGGGGAGAGTCACTCTCTCGCCCCCTCAACTGTTCAGTTTTTGTATCTGTCCGGTAAGCCAGGCTCCCTGACTGCTCAAGGTACTCAGAGCTTTCTCAAGAGCGGTGAATTGGTCCACCAGGTGCTGACGCCGCAGCTCCAAACGTTTCTCGAACGCAGAGATCCTATCGTCTATGTCCTCGATCCTGTCCTCGAGTGCGCTCTGTGACTGGGAAACCAGACCTGTATTGGCTGCCAGCGTGATGGAGATCAGGTTCTTCAACCGGACCGCCACCCCATCCCGTCCATCCGTATCCTGGGTGGCGGTAAAGAGCTTTTCGACCTGATCGGGCTTGGTCTCGAGAGCAGTGCGGAGTTTGTTTTCGTCCACGACCAGCTTACCTGAGTTGTCGGTCGTGATCCCCAACAGGGCCAGTTGGTCGAGCTGGCCGGCCGGGGTCCCGGCTACCGGGTCGGTAGTCCGGGTACGCAGGTCCATGGCCAGGCGCATCAACGAGCCGTTGCCCTGCAAGGCCGCGTCCTTGCCCAACTTCTCCTGGATGAAGCCGTAGGTGGAGTTATACTGGTCCACGAACTGCTTGATCCGATCGATCACGGGGTTGAGATCGGTGCTGACCGAGACATGACTCGTTCCCTCCGCCAGGAGCTCGAGGGTCAACCCGTCGCTCACATTGGTCAACTTGTTGGAGGCACTGGTAATTGCCAGCCCGTTCACTACCACCTGTGCATCTGCCGGCGCCTGCAGCGTGTTGTGCTCAGCCTGCAAGGTGAGGCTATCCAGTACAGCAGCTGTTGAACCGTCGGTCAGGTTCGTCACCCGCAGCCGCACCTGCGCTACCTGGACGTCGCCCGTCGCTTTGGCCAAGTCCACAGTGACGCTCTGTTGCCCCGCAATTACCGTCCCTTTCAGGGAGTCGGCCGATTGCCAGGCTGCCGGGTCATTTGGGTCAGCACCAGCCCGCAGATATTCCACCTCGTAGCTGAACCCACCGCTGGCAGAGGAGGTGGTAAAAGAGACCTGCTGCAGGTATTTCGCTGAGCCAAGATTGACCGTAAGTGTGCTGCCCTGCATACCCGTCCAGGGCGGGGTGATCCCGGCGGTCTGCATCCCATCGATCGCGTCAGTGAGGCCAAGACCGGTCAGGATGCCTGGGTCACCGCCCAGCTGGATGCGGGACGCCTTCCCCGTGTCCACGGCTTCCAAAACCAGAGTGTTACTGATCAGTGTTGCCTGGACCCCCGCCTCGGACAGCCCGTTGATCTTGTCGCGTATTATAGAGAGGCTATCAGCGGTATCGATGACGAGTGGCTTGCCATTTATCTGCAGGGTCCCTGCCAGCCCCAGTGCCGCAGTGGCGTCACTGGCGGTCACCCCGGCAAGACGGTGGGCGCGAGCAATGGCCGTCACCGACAGGTCAAGGGAAACAGGGGTGGCAGTCTCGGTGGCAGTCGCCTTCACGACGTTCTGGTCGCTCACGGTGACGCTGCGCGCCGAAAACGCGTTGGCGGCAAGCAGCGCGTCCACGCGGCTGCGGAGGCTTTCCATCCGGGATTGGACATCTTTCCAGGCATCCTTCTGCGTACGCAGCCTGTCCTGCTGGCTGCGCCAGATGTTGATGGGCCTGGATTCGATCTGCATCAGTTGATCAATGATGGTCTGCGTATCAAGGCCTGAAACCAAGCCGCCAATCTGCATGGCCCACGCTCCCTTTCGCCCTTTCTAACCCCCATATCGGCCGGAAACCGCCGAAGGATTAGTCATCCCCCGGCGGCGAGCCGGCGCGGGCTGGGCGGTCGCCGCCGCCAGCCGCTCCCGGCCGTTTGCGAGTTCCGTGATCCGTACCGCGTAATGGT
>JBLNBY010000004.1:0-5063 GCA_050260295.1 Bacteroidota bacterium | reverse complement strand
TAGCGTCCGCAACGTAGAGGTTTTCGGGGAGGCTGGCGTGGTGAAGGGAGGCCGCCTCCCGCTCCGTGAGCGGCAGGAGCCCTCCGGGGTGGCCGGCGTTGACGGTTCCGAGGAACAGCCCGCCTGATGGGCACCCGGGCACCCTCTGACCCGGTCGTGCTCCGCCGCCTGCCAGTGATCGAGGCTCACCGAGACCGAGAACAAACCCGCTCGCTGCAGTCCCGCAGCCAGTTCCCGGGTCAGAGTGGCACCCGTGGTGAACATTTTCACCGCACACCCATCGGCCGCACTCTCTGTGATCTTGACGATATCCTCCCGGAGCAGCGGTTCACCGCCGGTGAACCCCAGCCAGAATACGCCCATCGCCTTGAGGTCGCAAATGACCTGCAGGACAGTGGCCGTATCCATCACTTCCACTTCGCCGGTACGGCCGCGATTGTAGTAGTATTCGCAGTTGTGCGGACAGACGTTGGTCAGACCGACCTGGGCGTGGGACGGGCCGCTGTTCCGGCCCAGCAGGTGCTCGTTGATGAATCGCGAGTAGGTGTGGCTGTTTACGGGAGGCAGGTGTGAATGGAGGACCAGATGCTCGCCCGCCTGGGTCGGGGTGAACTTCATGAGGTACCGGAGGAGGAACCAGTTAACGGCGGGCTTGGCCAGGATAACCTGGGGGTTGGCCAGCAGTGACCGGGCCAGGGCCAAGCTGCCAGTGACCTTCGACATGGGTGTTCACTCCTCGCCAGGTCCACCTGCAAGCCGCTCTGAATTGTTGCGATCAACCGGAATGTTACGCCAGAATTCTCGCATAAATTCTCGCATTTCGAACTGGTTTCCTGCCCCTCCCAGACGCAACTTGCCCGGGGTCCTTAGCCGTTCCTCCAGATGCGGAGAACCGTATCACAGGTAACGGCGAAAACGCGTTTTGTCAAGTTTGTATCACCGTCAGATCCGCACCTTCCAGACGATCATCGTTTTGGACAGTAAGGGATGGTGCCTGGGAATTCTTCGCGCTGAAGACCTGGAGCCCGTGGATGACCACCTGCGGGGTGGGTTTTCCCTTCATTGCCGTCGACCTGTAACTCGACCGGCCGGAACTAAGTGTCGACTTCCACCTGTGCAACCTGTACAAAGGGAAGCTGCCAACAATTGTAGAGTGTTGCCGTGTATTCTCACTAGTGCCAATGATAGAATGATTCCAGTAGGCGCGCTTTGTCATACGCGGCACTTTTCACAGCGCTCAGCGAACCAACGGCAGCTTTCGACCGGAGGGAGAGCATGACGAAACAGCGTCTTGAGATGAGGCTTGGAGGCTTGTTCACCCAAGGGGTAGCGGGGTTGGTGCTGCCGGCCTGCGCCATTACCTTGGCCCTTGTAACAGGTGGGGTGGTCATCAAGCTGATGGGCGTGGACCCGGTCAACGCCTATCGCAGCCTCTTCGTCGGTTCCTTGGGCAGCGTCAATGGGTGGGCAGAGACCTTGATCAAGGTCGCACCGCTCATCCTCACGGGACTCAGCTTCGCCATGGCTTTCCGCAGCGGCCTGATTAACATTGGGGCGGAGGGCCAGCTTTTCATCGGTGGCCTCAGCGCTGTCCTGGCCGGAATTCACTTTGCGGGACTCCCGGCATTCGTTCACCTGCCGCTGGCCTTGTTCGCTGGTTTCGTGGGCGGGGGACTCTGGGGGCTCTTGGCAGGGTGGATGAAGGTGCGCTTCGGGGCGAACGAGATTATCACTACGGTAATGCTCAACTACCTGGCGGGGCACTGTCTCAGCTTCCTGGTGACGGGCCCGCTCAAGGAGCCGGGAGGCGTCTTCCCGCAGACCGCTGCCATTGCCGCCACCGCCCAACTGCCGCGCCTTCTGGCCGGGACCCGGCTGCACGCTGGTCTTCTGGTCGCCCTGGCGGCCCTGGCCTGCTGCTATGTCTTCCTCTGGCATACGCCGTGGGGCTTCTCGTTGCGGCTGGTTGGCCTGAACTCACAGGCGGCCCGGTATGCCGGGGTGAGGCCGGAGAGCAGCGTCCTTTTGGCGATGTTTCTGGCTGGCGGTTTGGCGGGGCTGGCGGGCGCTGGTGAGATCCTCGGCGTGCAGACCCGGCTGCTTGCAGACTTCTCGCCGGGCTACGGCTACGATGGCTTAGCCGTGGGCCTCCTTGGCGCCAACGGGCCGCTCGGCATCATCCTCGCCGCCTTTCTCTTCGCCGTTCTGCGTAGCGGGGGATACATGATGCAGATGTTCTCGGGCGTCCCGGTGACGCTTGTGTCGGTCGTGCAAGGCTTGGTCATCCTGTTCGTCGTAGCAGGAAACGGGCTTCGGGTCCTCCCCCTTGCGCAGTGGCGCGGCAACCGGCCAACTCGGAAGGGCGTTTCCGGGTCAACCATCGGTGAGGGGGTGGTGAAATGAGCGCGGGCATAACGGAACAGTTGGTCAACTTTATCGCGGTCAGCCTACGCTGCGCCACACCGATCCTTTTTGCCGCCTTGGGCGTGCTCTTCATGGCCCGCGCCGGAATCGTGAACATGGGTGCGGAGGGCATGATGCTAGTCGGGGCGTTTGCGGCGGTAACTGGTTCTTTCTACACAGGTAGCGCTTGGCTGGGACTCTTGATCGCTGCGACGGCCGCCGCGGCGATTGGTGCGGTCTTTGCCTACGTCACCGTCAGCCTCCGGGGCAACCAAATGGTAACCGGCGCGGCGATCAACATCTTGGCCGCAGGGCTCACCTCCACCTTCAACCGGGTGATCTTTGGGATCAACACCACCCCGCCGAAGATCGCAGTCTTCCAGCCGTTCGCCGTTCCACTATTTTCGAAGCTGCCGGTCGCCGGGCCACTGCTTTTCAACCTGTCTCCTCTTGTCTACCTCTGTCTCCTGGCGGTTCCGGTCGCTCACTTCCTCCTCTACCGCACCGATTGGGGTTTGGCGGTCCGGGCCACCGGCGAGCATCCGCGGGCGGTGGAGAGTGTGGGCATCGACATCTTTCGGGTCCGCTACGCCACGACCATTGGCGGGGCGGCGTTGGCTGGGGTAGGAGGCGGATTCCTCTCCCTGGGGATGCTCAGCTTCTTCGCAGAAAACATGGTGGCTGGCCGGGGCTACATCGCCTTGGCGGCCGTCATCTTCGGCAAGTACACGCCCGGTGGAACGCTTGGGGCGGCCCTCCTCTTTGGCGCAGGCAACTCCCTGCAGTTCCTGCTCCAGGCCTCGGGGAGCAAGATCCCCCAAGATTTCTTCCTGATGGTCCCGTATGTGCTCACGCTGGCTGCTCTGTGCGGCTTCGTTGGGCGGGCCACAGCCCCGGCGCAGCTCGGACGGCCGTACGCCAAGGAATAGATCAAACGAGGAGGGGTCCAGAGTGAAGAGGTTCGTCATCCCGTTGTCGCTCGCACTGTTGGTGGGTGTCCTGTTCTCGGGGACGGTCTCTGCCAAGCCCTTCAAGGTGGCGCTGCTGCTCTCCGGCTCCATTGCGGACCAGGGCTGGAACGCCGCCGCCTACGCCGCACTGCAGAACCTAAAGAAGGAAACGGGGGCGGAGGTCGCCTACACCGAGAACCTGACTCCGTCCGACTACGAACAGGTCTTCCGGGGGTACGCCAGCCAGGGCTATGACCTCATGATCGGCCACGCCTACGCTTTCGGCGAACCGGCCATGAAGGTGGCCAAGGACTTCCCCAAAGCGTGGTTCGTGATGACGGCCTCCAACCAGTTTGCAGCTCCCAACGTGGCGTCCATCAACAACGACAACATGCAGGCCGGCTTCCTGGCCGGGGCGGCTGCCGCCACCGTGACCAAGACCGGGGTCGTAGGCGCTATCGGCGCCATGGAGATTCCGACCTGCACCCAGTACAATAAGGGTTTCGAGCTCGGCGCTAAGTACGTGAAGCCGGGCGTCAAGGTCCTCGTAGCCTACACCGGGAACTTTTGGGACGCTGCCAAGGCCAAGGAGACTGCCTTCGCCATGATCGGCCAGGGCGCCGACGTCCTGACCCACCTTGCGGACAAGGCCGGCCTTGGCGTGATCGAGGCCGCCAAGGAGAAAAAGGTCATGGCGATCGGCAACGTCGGTGACCAGTACAGCCTGGCTCCGGAAACGGTCGTCACCAGCGCGGTGGTCAACATGAACAAGGCCTTCCTCATCATCACCGAACTCGCCCAAAAAGGCAAGCTAAAGCCGCAGGCGTACAACATGGGGGCCAAGGAGAGCGTGGTCAGCCTGGCGCCGTTCCGCAAGTTTGACAGCAAGCTCACCGCAGCGCAGAAGGCGAAGCTCGCTCGGATCCAGGAGGACCTGGAATCGGGCAAGATCAACGTCTGGGCGATGGCCGAAAAGAAGTAAGGATGCTCGGTGTTGGAGAGAGGACTCCCGGGGGTGATAGGATGACCATCCAGTTGCAGATGATTGGCATAACCAAACGGTTCTCGGGGGTCCTCGCCAATGACGCCGTTGACTTCGACGTGCGGCCCGGCGAAGTCCACGCCCTCCTCGGCGAGAACGGCGCCGGCAAGAGCACCCTGGTGAGCATCCTGTACGGCCTGCTCATGCCGACGGCAGGCAAGATCGTGGTGAACGGGAGGCAGGTTAAAATCCGTTCCTCCCGGGACGCCCTTGCCCTCGGCATCGGAATGGTACACCAGCATTTCATGCTCATCCCGGCCTTGACGGTGGTCGAGAACTTGGTCCTGGGCTTGCGCCAGAAGGACGGTCCTGTTCTCGACCTCAGGACGGCGGCCGACAAGATCGGCGACCTCGCCGCCCTCTACGGGCTCAAGGTGGACCCATGGGCCAAGGTCGCCCAGCTCTCGGTCGGGGAACAGCAGCGGGTGGAGATCCTGAAGGCCCTTTACCGCAGGGCTGACCTCTTGATCCTCGACGAACCGACTGCCGTCCTCACCCCTAAGGAGAGCCAGGACCTGTTTGGGGTAATCCGGCGGCTGACGGCCGAGGGGCGTTCGGTCATCTTCATCACCCACAAGCTGCACGAGGTGATGTCGCTGAGCCACCGGGTCACGGTCCTGCGCGGGGGCAAGGCGGTGGGCACGGTGGTGACGGCCGAGACCAACGAG
>JBLNBY010000003.1:0-3837 GCA_050260295.1 Bacteroidota bacterium | reverse complement strand
ACTATCTTCTGGAAGCTGATCATGCCGGGTGCGCAGTCAGCATGGGCGACACTGGGTATTACCCAATTCGTCACCACCTGGAATGACTACTTCGGACCGCTCATCTTCACCCGCACGGAAGTCATGAAGACTCTTCCGTTGATGTTGCAGACAGTGGGCGGCGGCTCAGTGGCCCGTTTGGGCGCTGGCGCGGCGGCGACATTCCTTATGGTGTTCCCGCCGATCATCATCTTCGTCTTCCTGCAGTCCCGGGTGGTCGAAAGTATGGCTTACTCCGGGATAAAGTCGTAGGGCAGAGGGGGGTCGAGCATTTATGAATCGAAGAATGCAACTCAAAAGGTGGGTAGCCGGACTCACCCTCCTCCTGGCTATGGCAGGAATGGCAGGACGTGCGGAGGGTGCAGCCCAGTTCGTCTCGTACACCCTGGACTGGCGTAACCGGCCGGTTGCCGCGCCTTTGGGGTACGTGGTCGAGGATGTGTTGACGGGCATCGGGCAGCTGGATGTGCCGATGCGGGCTCCGCAGGATCTCTTCCTGGATCGCGAGGAGAATCTGTGGATCGCGGACACAGACGGCAACCGCATCATCAAGATGACGAGGACCGGTGAGGTTTTGCTGACCATCACCGAGGCCGATGGTATGCCGCTTTCCGGACCGCAGGGCATCTTCATCGACGATCAGACGGGCGAGCTTTTCATTGCCGATACGGGCAACAAGCGGATCGTGCGCCTCAACGCCGACCTGTCGGTCAATATGGTGTATGGGCCACCCAAGTCCCTGAAGCTGGGTCCGGACTTCAACTTCCAACCGACCAAGATCGTCGTCGACAAGAGCGGCAACATGTATATCGTCAACGGCGGCGACTTCCATGGCTTCCTGCAGATGGATATCAAGGGACGGTTTCGCCAGTGGTTCGGAGCGAACAAAGTGCCTTTCAGCATCACGCGGGTACTGACCCGGGTGTTTGCCTCCGAGCAGCAGCGGGAGCAGCTAACTCGCGTACTGCCACCGCCGCCGAGCAATGCCTTTCTGCATCCGAGCGGCTACATGTACGTGACCAGCGCCTTTGCCACCAGCTCGCAGATCAAGAAGCTGAACGCGGTGGGGAGCAACTCCTTCCCGTCACAATTCTACGGTGAGATACGGGTAGAAGGCTGGAGTCTCGTACGGCCTCAATTCATCGACGTCTCGGTGGACCAGAACGATATCGTCAGCGCTCTGGACGCCAACACCGGCCGGGTGTACCAGTACGATCAGGATGGCAACACACTGCTTGTTTTCGGCGGCCAGGGAGATCAGCGGGGTGTCTTCAAGTATCCGAGCAGTCTCGTGGTAGACTCCCGTGGCTGGCTCTACGTCCTCGATAACCAGCGCAACGACATCCAGGTCTTCCGGCCTACGGAATTCGCCCAGTTGGTGCATAAGGCCAGCGAGCTCTACTACGCGGGCAAGTATCCGGAGGCGGCCGATCTGTGGCGGCGGGTGCTCGACATGAATACCAACTATGAGCTGGCCCATAAGGGTATCGCCCGCAACTACTACAAGGACGAAGAGTACCGGAAGGCGATGGTCGAGTACCGCTTGGCTCACGACAAATCGGGCTACTCCATGGCCTTTGCCGAGCTCCGCAAAGAATGGTCCCGGGCGCACTTCCCGCTGCTCATCGGGTTGGTGCTTCTGACGATTGCAGTCCTTGTGGGCATCGGCGTTGCGATCTCGCTATACGTCCGGGCCGGATGGCGCCGGCCGGGGCAAGCGGTGGAGGAGGCATAAGATGAATACTTTCCGCATGGCGATGGCAGTGCTCTTCCATCCAAGCGACGTCTTCTATGAGGTGAAGCAGAATCACCATATCATGGCCGGGCTGTGGATGATGCTCGCCTTCCTGGTGATACGCTTCGTCAATATCTTCGTTACTGCGTACCACTTCCGGACGGTCGATCCGGAGGAAGGGAGTCTCCTCTTCGAGATCGCCCGGGTGCTCTTACCGACGCTCACGTTCGTCCTGGCTCAGTATGCCATCACGACCATTTCGGACGGTGAGGGCTTCATCGGGCAGGTGTTCGTCGGTACGTACCTAGCCATGGCTCCGTATGTCGTCTTTTCTCTGCCGTTGGCAGCTTTGACCAATGTACTCAGCCTGGCAGAAGGCGGCGTCGTCGGTTGGATTCAGCTCATCATCTACGGCTGGTGCGTAGTACTGTTGATTTCGATGACGCAAACCATCCACAACTATGATTTTGGCCGGGCCATGGGGATTCTTGGCACCACTCTCCTGGTCATCTTGCTGGTCTGGGCGGTCATCATGCTGCTCTACGCCCTATCTGACCAGGTGGTACGGTTCGTCAACGAAGTCATTGTCGAGCTGTCGGTTCGGTAAGGGGGGAAAGAGGCATGAGTGGTATCGCGCGGCCGCGTAAGCAGCGCATTTGGCTGTGGGGAATGATCACCGCCCTAACCCTGGCCATCATGGCCGGAGGCGTACTGGCGGAGGATAGTGGCTTCTTCGGTTTTGACTTCGGTGACTTTGGTTTCGATGAGCTCTTCAGCCAGCTCGGCATCACCGAAGAAACCGGAGGTGGGGAGGCGGAAGCAGAGCCCGAGGCACCCCTTACGCCCGAGGAGCAGAAGGCCGTTGACAAGGGTCTCACTCGGCACTACCGGGTCAAAGCGGAGACCGATACCCTCGTTCTGTGGTTTGACGAGACCACTTCCAATCTGGCCGTGGAGGATAAGCGCAACGGCAACCTGTGGCGTTCCGCACCCGACATCAACAAGGACGAGTTGGAGGTCTCGGGTCTCTGGTTGGACCATATGGAGTCGCCCTTCGTATTCTCGTCGACTCAGGACTTCGAAAGGTCCAAGCAGAACAACACCAAGCGAGCAGCCCCGGAGATGACGTTTGAGCCTGTCGACGGGGGTGTCAAGGTACATTACAAGTTTACGTCCGATGGTGAAGGCATCGAGCTCAGCATCATTTACAAGATCGTTGGGGATGAGCTGGTCGTCTCGGTGCCGTATAAGGAGTTCAAGGAAGACAAGGAGAAGGGTAACCACCTGGTCTCGCTAGAGCTCCTCCCCTTCCTGGGAGCAGCTACGGACAACGATTCGGGCTATGCGTTCTATCCGGATGGGTCGGGCGCGATAACCCGCTTCGAACCGATCCATCCGCCCGAGTACACCCGCGGCTATTCCGAGTTCGTTTACGGGCCGGATGACTTCCCATGGCCGCAGAGGCAGCAGACGGCACAGACCGCCATGCTCCCGGTCTTCGGCATGGTCAAGGGCGAGGGTGCTTTCCTGGGGATCATCACCCAGGGGGAGGCGAGCGCAAAAGTCAACTTCTCGCCCAGCGGCCAGGTAGTGAATCTGTACCGCACCAGCGCTGAGCTGGTTTACCGCCGCAACTACACCGCTTATCTGCGTCGCGGCGTAACGGCCGAAAAGATAGCGGAGGATCCCATTGCTGGAGACCGGGAAGTTCGCTACATCTTCCTGGACAAGGCGAGTGCTTCCTATTCAGGCATGGCGATGCGCTATCGCCAGTACCTGATCGAGGAGGCAGGTGTGCAGCCCATCGAGCTGGCGGAATACCCGCTGCACCTGCGACTTTTCATGGGTATCCAGAAGCCGATGCTGGTCTTCCAGCAGTTCGTAGCGATGACTACGTTCGAGCAGGCGGGTACCATCGTTGAGGACCTGATGGGGAATCGGGGAGTCCAGTCTGTCGACCTGACACTGGTGGGCTGGAATCGCGGTGGCTGGTATCAAAACTGGCCGCGGCGGTTGCCGGTACCCAGCCAGCTTAGTGGATCCAAGGGACTCAAGGCTCTCAC
>JBLNBY010000002.1:0-9467 GCA_050260295.1 Bacteroidota bacterium | reverse complement strand
GGCGGGTCAGGCTTACCGGGAAATTGCACGGAGGCTCGAGGGAGAGGATCTACCCATATCGCCGCCGCAGGTTGCCGACGGATTCATGGGGAGGATCCGCCGCCTGATCGGACTGCAATCCCGCTGAGGGAGGTCTTTGGGGTGTCGGTTCTACAGCTGTTACAGCGGCTTTGGGGCAAGGAGAGCGAGAAGCCCAGCAAGGAACAGGCCAAGGAACGTCTGCGTCTGGTTCTCGTTCATGACAGGGTGGGTGTTGCCCCGGACCGGTTGCTTCCTATGTTGAAGGATGATCTGATTGCGGTCATTTCGAAATACATGGAGATCGATGAGGCGGGCCTGGACGTCACCTTTTCGCAGGATGACTCGCAGATGGCTTTGGTAGCCAGTATTCCGGTACGGGGAGTCCGGCAGCGTGCTTGAACTTTCCCGATTCAGCGGAGGGGTATAACCGGCAGGCGGCCGGAAGTGGAGGACCAATGGGGTGCTGGAGAGGCGTTTGCTACGACACATTGACTGGTATCTCGTCGGTGTGGTCTCGCTTCTGGTCGCTTTGGGGATGCTTGCCATCTTCTCCGCCACCCACCGGGGATTGCCAGGCATTCGTGTCGGCCCGTACTACTTTCTGATCCGGCAGGTGGCAGCCGCGATAGTAGGTGCGATCTTTGCCGGATTGACGATCCTCATCGATTACCAGCGGCTTGCCGGCTGGGTGAGAGCTCTTTACGCGGGTACCTTCGTCGTGCTCCTCTTCGTATTGGTCACCGAGGCCATCTCGGGTGCATCCAGCTGGATCCGCCTGGGTTCGTTGAGCATCCAGCCCTCGGAGCCGGCCAAGCTGGTGCTCATCATCGCCTTGGCCCGCCATCTGGAGGATCACCCTCCCGAGGGACGATGGCACGACCTGTGGATTCCTTCCCTGATCACCGGGCCGTTGCTGATGCTTTTGCTACTGCAGCCTGACTTTGGTACGGCAATCGTCTTCGTTGGCATTCTCTTCGGGATGCTCTTCGTGGCCGGGGCGAGCCCCCTTCATCTGGCGATAGTCGGTGGTTGCGGCATTGGTGCGGTCGTGGCTGCGGCTTACCTGGTACTTCACGGCGTAGACCTGAAACTGATTCACGACTACCAGATCCGGCGACTGTTGGTTTTCCTCAACCCCTACCAGGACGCGACGGGTGATGGCTACAACGTCATCCAATCCATGATCGCGGTCGGTTCGGGAGGATTAACGGGGAAGGGACTCTTTTCCGGTTCTCAGACACAGCTCTCCTTCCTGCCGGCCAGGCATACCGACTTCATCTTTTCAGTGGTCGGGGAGGAACTTGGTTTCATCGGCACCACCGTCGTGCTGGTGCTCTTCTTCCTGCTTTTGTGGCGGGCTGTGCAGGTGATGCAGAAGGCCAAGGACACGTTCGGGTTACTTTTGTGCGCCGGTGTCGTCTCTATGATTACCGTTCACCTGTTGGTAAACGTGGGTATGGCCATAGGGCTGATGCCGGTGACCGGTATCCCTCTGCCATTCCTCAGTTATGGCGGCAGCTCCCTGGTCACTAACCTGGTGGCGGTGGCGCTGCTGCTCAACGTGGAGATGCGTCGTCACAAGATCCTCTTTTGAGCCGGGCACGGGCTACCCGCGCCCTCGCAGGGCAACGCCGGGAATCTGCTGGACATAACTGCTGTCCCCGCCAACTAAGGATTCTCCATACGAAAGCCGATTGGGGGAGAATCCCGGGTGTGGATCAGACTCCAGCGGATAGCCGTTGACCCCTTGCTGATCGTGGTTTTGACATATCTAGCCGGCATGGGCCAGCTAGGGGTTGGATTGCTCTATTTCGGCCTGATACTCGTGCATGAGCTGGCCCATGGTTTGGTTGCACACCGGTTCGGACTCCGGGTGGTGCGGGTCGAGTTGACCCCTTTTGGTGGGCGAGCCTATATACCTGAGCTGAATGTGGTCGATCCTTCAGTGGAGATCACCATTGCCCTGGCCGGACCGCTGACGAATCTGGCTTTGGGGGCTGTGGCCGGGCTGATCGTCGATGCCTTTGGGGTGGCGGCGGATCACGAGATGCTCGTTGCTTGGCAACAGATCAACCTGAGCCTGGCGGTCTTCAACCTGCTGCCCGGGCTTCCTCTCGATGGCGGGAGGATCGTGCGGGCACTGCTTGCTTCCCGGATCGGGTGGGTAGCGGCAACCCGCCGGGCAGCCCGCTTTGGTGAATGGTGGGGGCTGACAACCGCCTTGGTGGGGGCCGTGCTGATCTGGCGGGCTGCGGGGATTGCGGGGATGAGCTTTGTCGTTACCGGTCTCTTTTTGCTGTTGTCGGCCCGGCGGGAAGGAGAAACCGGGTCGTTCTCCTTCCAATACTATCTACTCGACCGTGTCAGTGGCAGGAGCTTTGCGGGGGAGATGCGGGAGGGGCGGTGGCTCGTGATCGATGGTGCTGAACCGCTACAGGTGGTTGTGCAGCGGTTTCTACCACATCGGTATCACCTGATCATGGTAGTCGACCGCAACGGACGTCCCCGGGGTTGGCTTGGGGAAGGGGAGGTTTTTTCGCTGGCGCGCCGGCATGGTTTGGGGATCTCAGTGCAGGACGCCGTGGAGTTGTTGCGGCGGCGGGCTGCCAGCCAATCGTCTCGTTGACTGGCATGTTGAGGAATGGTATAGTATCTTACGACGAACAAAGTTTCGTTCGTTTGACTCCGGCGACGTATATGGCGGCTGAGTTGGATCATCCTAACCTGGGACAGGGCATGGGCGTTGAGTGCAGGTTGTTGGTTGTCCGCCGGTAAAGCCCGCTAACGAACAGGTTTTGCGTTTGCTTTTTCTTTTCTGACTGCCTGCCCAGGCCCACCGGGCCCAGCACATACGCTGGCGGACCCTTGCGGTGCGTCAGGGAGCTGGCGCTCCTTCTTTATGCCTTCCATCGCCGGACCTATGAACCTTCTCCAAAAAGGAGAGAGTCCGATGGGAGTGGGCCGGGATGAGCAAAGAGATTCTGATAAATGTGAATCGGATGGAAACACGCGCGGCCGTTCTGGAAGGTGGCCGGCTGGTCGAGCTTCATGTTGAGCGCGAAAGCAACCAGCGGGTGGCCGGCAACATCTACAAGGGCCGCGTCGTCAACGTGCTTCCTGGCATGCAGGCGGCCTTCGTCGATATCGGGTTGGAGAAGAATGCCTTTCTCTACGTCGACGATCTGGGCGGCTATCTGCACCACGCGGAGGAGGAGAACGAGGCGGTCGTGCCGCTCCGCCCGCAGTCGATAAACGAAATCCTCAAGGAAGGCCAGGAGATCATCGTCCAAGTAACCAAGGATCCCATCGGGACCAAGGGAGCCCGGGTGGTCACCCATTTGAGCATCCCCGGCCGCTACGTAGTTTTGATGCCGACGGTGGAGTACGTAGGTATCTCCCGTAGAATCGACGATCCGCAGGAGCGGGAGCGCCTGAAAGTATTGGCACGCAAGATCCGCCCCCGCAATGCCGGTCTGATCGTACGTACCGCCGCCGAGGGGGAGGATGAAGAGGAGCTGAAGCGTGATCTTCGCTTCCTCCTGCGTACCTGGGACAAAATCCGCCACCGTTCCCGGAAGCTCCCGGCACCGGCACTCCTCTACAAGGATTACGATCTGGTATACCGTGTCGTACGGGATATCTTCACCACCGAGGTTGACCGGCTGGTGATCGATTCGCGGTCAGAGTACCAGAAGACCCTCCAGTTGCTGAAAGGGATCTCGCCGGAGTTGCGGGAACTGGTTGAGTTGTACCAGGGGGAAGTCCCGCTCTTTGAAGCCCAGGGATTGGAGAACGAGATCGATAGAGCCCTCAAGCGGAAGATCTGGCTGCCTTCGGGCGGATACCTGATCATAGATGAGACAGAGGCCCTCACCAGCATCGATGTGAATACCGGCAAGTTCATCGGCACCACCAGCTTGGCAGATACGGTCCTCAAGACCAATCTGGAGGCGACGGCCGAGATCGCCCGCCAGTTGCGGCTGCGCAACCTCGGCGGGATCATCGTCGTTGACTTCATCGACATGGATTCCGAGGAAGACAAGAAGAAGGTCCTTGCCCAGCTGATCGAGGAGATAGGCAAGGACAAGACCAAGACCCATGTACTTGGTTTCACCCATCTGGGGCTGGTGGAGATAACCCGCAAGAAGACACGGCAGAGTCTGGCGTCGCTTCTGGAGCGCTCGTGCCCGTACTGTGACGGTACGGGCCGTGTCCTGTCCGAGGAGACGGTGGGTGCCAAGGCCGAACGGGAGATTCGCAAACTGGTGCGTATGGCTGATGTCGAAGCCGTTCTGGTGGCGCTTCACCCCAACGTGGCGGCGATGGTCATCGGCACTGGCGGATCCAATCTGAAGCGGCTCGAGGAGGAGACCCACAAGACCATCTACATCAAGGGGAATGACCGCCTGCATATGGAAGACATACGGGTGGTCGCCGCCGGCAGCAAGGCCAACGTGGAAGCCATGGCGATGCCGGTCCGGGAGGGCCAGGTTGTGGATGTGGAGGTCGAGGAACCTCACATCACCAACCCTCAGGACGGGATTGCCCGCTTGGAAGGATACGTCCTCAACATAGAAGGCGGCGGCCGGCATGTCGGGGAGCGGCTCAAGGTGGAGATCACGAAGGTGTTCCGGACCTACGCCCGCGGGCGGATGGTGACGGATTCGGCCACTGCACCCGCAGGCGCAGGAGGGGGATAGGGTCTTTCCGGCTTGACCAGGGCGAAGGTAGATTGTAAAGTAAGTTAGTGCGCCACAACCGCTCGCCCAAGGTTTCCTTGCGCAAGCGCTGCCGTTTGGCAGCCACCTCGGGCGGCGAGTCTGGGAGCGAGGTGGAAGGATGTACGCAATTGTCGAGACTGGCGGGAAACAGGTCAAGGTGGAGCCCGGTGTGCGGGTACGGGTTGAGCAGCTTCCTGCCGAAGTGGGTAGCCAGGTAGTCTTGGATCGGGTGTTGCTGGTGAGTAACGCCGGTCGAGTAGAGGTGGGGCGGCCGTTCGTGCCGAAGGCACGAGTAGTTGCAACTGTCATGGCCCACGTGCGGGGACCGAAAGTTTACATCCAAAAGTTTCATTCCAAGAATAACTATCGCCGGCGGACCGGTCACCGTCAGCCGTATACGGAGTTGGCGATCGAGCGGATCGACCTGGATGGGGCAGCGGGAGCTGCCGCCAACGAGGGGACAGACGCTGGGGCGTGACCCGGGTAGTCCTCTGGCGGTCGGAGGCGGACGGTCAGGGGCGGCGGCATGTGGAAGGTTTTGCCGCCCAAGGACATACCGGCTACGCCAAAGCCGGAAAGGATATAGTCTGTTCAGCCGTGTCCGCGCTGACGCAGGGGGCACTCCTGGGGGTTTTGCAGGTGGTAGGAGCAAAGGCTCTCTATGGGACGGACGAAAGAGCGGGCGAGCTATACTGTCTGCTTGCTCCGGAAGCGAGCAGGACGGACCGGGAGAAGGCCTGGATACTCTTGGACACGCTGGCTCTCGCTCTAAGAGAGATCGAGCAGCAGTATCCGCGGCATCTGCGGGTCGAAGAACGCAACTGGGATGAATCAGTTTATACGTCGTGGACGGCATGGAAAGGGTGATAGCGGTGATCCGTTTCAACCTGCAGCTTTTTGCACACAAGAAGGGGTTGGGCAGCACCCGTAACGGCCGCGATAGCGAGGCCAAGCGCCTTGGTGTCAAGCGGTTCGACGGTCAGTTCGTACTGGCCGGCAATATCCTCGTCCGGCAGCGGGGGACGCCCATCAAGCCCGGGCGTAACGTCGGCCGTGGCTCGGACGACACGCTGTTTGCCCTGGTGGATGGGCTGGTTCGCTTCGAGGGCCCCAAGGGTGCACGGCGAGTCAGTGTGATCCCCGTTGCGGCAGCCGGTGCAGCGGCGGCGACGCAGGAATAAAGGGAGCACAGGGTATGACTGGCGTCAGTTGGACGTCAGTTCACCAGGTGTAGCAGGGTTAACTGAATACTGGAGAACCGACCGACATGGCGGGTGATGACCGCAGGTCGGTCTTTTTCTTTATACTGAATACTAGGCTGAGGGCGACCGGCCGGGGAAGGTTTTTCGCAATCGGCCTGACAGGGAGGGGAAAGCGTTGAAGTGCAGCCTGGGGCTCATCGTTATGTTGCTCATGGTCGTCAACGTCGCTCCCATGCGGGCGGCACCGGCACAGAAGGAAATAGACCGTGTCGAATCGATGCCGGATTCGCCAGCGTCGTACGTGATGCGGGATTGGCGTCAGGTGGCCCGCGACTATGATTCCCTGGTCTTCGACTTCACTGCCTCCGGGGAGTATCTGCCGCTGATCAGATGGGACACGAGCCGCCGGCACTTCGACCTCGATACATTCTTCCTTCCGAGCTACGTGGGTGACTACCGCCAACAGCCCGGGAGTCAAGAAGCCATCAACGTTCTGGCTGCATTGCTGGGAGCGACGTTGGTTGGGATCGACAAGAGCAGCCAGCACGGGTACAACTGGGTCTTGATGGCCAAACAGTTCTTCAACGTCGACGATTCCCAGCGCGTGGTGCTAAACAACATCGGTGGCCGGTCGGGGGGCAGTTTCTGGTATGAAATCTATCCGGCCATTCTCTTCTTTGGCCTGGTGGACAGATACACCCAGGTAGCCGAGATTGCTTCGCCCCTGAGCCACCGGGATGGCACCATGAGCATGCGGGATATCATGTACGAGACCGCCGACCGCTTCTACCATGCCGTCCAGGCGATGGCGGGAAGAGACGGCAGGCCTGATTTCGACTATACGGCGTTCGATTTCGCCCGCAACCAGCCGGTGTGGAATGGACGCTGGACCGAACCAGATGCCGCTGCCGGCATCGCCTGGCTGGAGTACATGGCGTACGTAACCTTTGGCGAAGAGCGCTTCCTGCAGGCGGCGGACCGGGCAATGGAATACCTGAACTCGCTGTATGTGAATCCGTTCTACGAAGTCCTGCTTCCGTACGGTGCTTATCTTGCCGCTCGCCTCAACGCAGAGCTGGACCGGCAGTACGATCTCGACAAGCTGCTCAACTGGTGCTTTGGACCTTCAGATGCACGCCCGGGATGGGGAGTGGTTACCGGCAGATGGGGGCGCTATGCGGTCGACGGCCTGGTAGGCAGTCTGACCGACGGCGGCGGCTACGCTTTCGCCATGAACACCTTCCAAATGGCCGCGGCATTGGTCCCCATTGCCCGGTACGATCCCCGCTATGCCCGGTCGCTCGGCAAGTGGATCCTCAACCTGGCCACGAACGCCCGCCTGTTTTACACCAAGTATCTGCCCCGGCAGAATCAGTCGAGCGATGACTGGACCGGGGCTACACGCAACATCGTCGCCTACGAGGGGTTGCGGAAGGAGTGGCAGGGTGCGACTCCCTATGCGATGGGCGACGCGCGGCGTTCCGGCTGGGCGGCCACCGATTTTGGGCTTTACGGCAGTTCCCACGTGGGGATGCTGGGAGCGATCGTTGCGACGACCAATGTTGAGAAGATTCTGCAACTGGATTTGCTGGCAACCGACTTCTTCCATGCTGCGGCCTATCCGACCTACCTGTACTACAACCCCTATCCAGAGGCGAAGACCATTAACATAGACGTAGGCAAGGGACGGTATGACCTGTATGATGCCGTCAGCAAGGGGTTTATCGCCCGTTCCGTCACGGGCAAGGCGAGTTTCCCTCTTGCCGGCAGGGGGGCAGCCGTAATCGTGGTGGTGCCCGCCGACGGGGAAGTCAGGACGGAAGGCAACATGTTGCTGGTGAACGGTGTGGTTGTTGATTACCGGCGGGAGCTAGAGCCGGCTGAACGGTAGAACCCGGGTAAATCGTATTGTAATTATATCGGGTCGAAAATGTACCTGGTCTGGTGGGGATGGCAGGTGAAAAAAGCACCTCCCGGCGTGCCTCAACCGTTATGGGACTTGCACTGCACGGGGGTGGTGGAAGAGGGGCCAACCTTCAACCCTTCTAGCTGGGCCTTGGCGGGGATGGGGTTCTGGGTGAAGGCTATGCCTGGCCGCCTTGGAGTCGACTCAGAGATTGTGGGAACGTTCCCAGGCCGGAGCAGGTACTTTTTTCACCCATCGTTGGTGCGTAGTCGGGTACAAAACTTACCTACCCGACCCTATCAGCCCTATTAGGCCGCCTGGGTTGTGTGCCTGGTGGGGGCATAGCCAGTGAGGCGAAACCTGCGCGAGCGTCATTTGACCCTGGCTGGTCAGCACGACAGGTGTGCTGGTAGTATTTCAGCATAACCTACTGCTGGTCTACGGTCATCAGCGGTTGGTGAAGGGTTAGGGAACGGTTCACAGGGATGAAGGGAGGAAGCGGCTGCCCGCACCACTGGATGCTATCCTGCAGGCAAGGGCCGGGGAAGGGCGGGCGGTGAAGCCAGGGAAGGCCAACGAAGGGCAGCCGCGTAGCACTGGTGATTGACCGGGCCAGGATCGAGATACGGGCGGGGGACGGCGGCAATGGCGCAGTAAGCTTCCGACGGGAGAAGTACGTACCCCGCGGCGGGCCGGACGGGGGTGACGGCGGCAAAGGCGGCGACATTTACCTTGAGGCCCACAATGACCAATCGACCCTCTCTTTCTTCCGCTACCGGCATCGCTTCGAGGCAGAGTCGGGCGGCAACGGGCAGGGGGCGCTCAAGCACGGTCGGGACGGGAAAGACCTGGTTCTTCCGGTTCCCGTGGGCACCGTGGTGGTCGATGCGGCCGCCGGGGCGAAGCTGGCCGACCTGGTGCGGCCCGGCCAAAGGTTGCTGGCGGCTCGGGGCGGGCGCGGGGGCCGTGGGAACGCCCACTTTGCCACTGCGCGGCGCCAAACACCCAGACTTGCGGAGAAGGGGCAGCCGGGTGAGGAACGGGTGTTGCTGCTCGAGTTGAAGCTCATCGCTGATGTGGGGCTGATCGGGTTGCCGAACGCCGGCAAGTCGTCGCTTCTCGCCCGCACCACCGCTGCCCGGCCTCGCATCGCCGACTATCCCTTTACGACGCTCATTCCGGAGCTAGGCGTCGTGGAGCGCGACGACGTTGAGAGCTTCGTGATGGCCGACATCCCCGGTCTGATCGAGGGCGCGCATGCCGGTGCCGGCCTTGGGCACGAGTTCTTGCGGCATATCGAGCGTACCCGGCTCTTCATTCACGTGGTGGACCTCTCCGGGCTGGGGGGGACCGATCCTGAGCAAGCGTACGAGATCGTACGGGCCGAGCTTGGCCGCTATGACCCTGGGTTGCTCACGCGGCCGGAGTTTGTGGCAGCCAACAAGATCGACCTGGCCGAGGCCCGGGAGCGGTTGACCGGCTTCCAGCAGTATTTGTCCGGCCGGGGGGTGACCGCCGATCGGATCTTCCCCATCTCTGCCGCGACAGGCGAGGGGGTTGAGGAGCTCATCACTGCCGTCTCCCGGCTGCTGCACGCCCTGCCCGTAGCGCAAGGCG
>JBLNBY010000001.1:0-6091 GCA_050260295.1 Bacteroidota bacterium | reverse complement strand
TGGTGGACCTGAAGGGATTCGAACCCTCGACCTCTGCGATGCGAACGCAGCGCTCTCCCAACTGAGCTACAGGCCCTAAACTCTTGGTGGCGCAACGTTTGTATTATACGCGACTGCACCGCCCAAGACAAGGGTCATCGACAAACACCACCGGTCTGCAGGTCACCCGCGCCGGAAATGTTCTTCCACGGGTCGAGAGAAGGTCTCCGCCCAAACCTCTTGGGCAGCGACAACCCCTTCCAGGAGTCCTCGCACGACTTCCCGTGCTGCCCGGACATCCCCTGACTCCCCTGACTCCCGGGCTGATTCCCGTCCCTCGCTGGTCACCTGCTCCCCTGGCGCTCCCATCCTCTCCCCCGTCCGCTGCAACGCCTGGTACAGGGTGGCCAGCGCTGCCCGCACTCCTGCATCGAGCTCGGAACACCCTTGCTTGCCCAGCCCGTCCCAGATCGATTGGTCCAGAACCACTGCACGTAGTGCTTCCTGCGCTTCCTGCAGCGGACGTTGTGCCCGGCGCAACGCCGCCCACGCCCCCGCAGCCCGCTTGAACCCCATATCCAACTGCCCCCCGTCATTCCTTCCCTTGTGCCGGAAACATCCCAGTTTATCCAGCAGTCTAGTAAGTGCCACTGGTAAACGTGAAACTTCGTACCGAAGAGACGGAAAGGCTTATCGAGTCGTACTGGGTCCGTTGGGGCAGAAAGAACGGTAGCGCTGCCAGGGCAACGACCCGCCACCGGTAGGTACCCGCACCCAAGCTGCTCCCTGCAGCCTGGGCGAGGTCAACCCGTGTCCCGGTAGTAAACCCGCTCCAAACCACTTGGTCGCCATCTCCCGCGAGCACCTCGACGATATATCCGTGTGCCAGGGCGTCACCCGCCCACTCGAGCACCGGGAGCGAGTTGACGGTCTTCCCGTCCGGCGGCGAGAGTGGGCGGGGATCGGCCAAAAGCGGGAGCACTTCCACCGGACCAGCCGACGCTGCCGGACCGCTGCGCCCTCCCCGCACCGCCGCCAGCGTGTACGTTAGCGTCTCGCCGGTCGCCAGTTCACCCTCGCTATCACTCCAGGAATACTCGAGCCACTTCCCGGAGGCATCCTTACGGCCCACTGCAGCCGGCACGGTCGTGCTCTGCCCCCCATTGCGCCGGAATACGAAGCCTTCCACTACTTGATTAGCGTCCGCCGGCCACCGCCACCGCAATCCGACATAAACGACCCCTGCGCCGGTCTGCTGCATGCGGACTACCGGACCACCTCCCACCGTTCCGTCCCCGTCCGAAGCGGAAAACGCGGTGGCCGCCCGCACTACTTCCGCCGCTTCCGCTGCTACCCGGGCCACCCGGCCCGCCACCTGCACCTGCACTTGACCAGAGGGGCTTCCTTGTGTTTCGGCAAGCCAGGCATAGGCCGCAGGTGTCACCGACACTGCCGTGACGAAGAAGTCTGCAGGAGCAACACCCGGGGCTGACCCACCAGGAGGATCAGGTGATGACGCGATTCTCACCTGACGCTCGTACAAGGTAACATTTCCAGCCACCCCACCCACGACCCTTGCCGCTGCTGTGTCCGTCACCCGCAACACCAGACGGTACTCTCCCTCCGGCCACCCGTCGTCCGGAAGGGTTACCGTTCCTTCCCAGGACTTGAGCCCTTGCAGATCGGCCATCCAGATCACTGTCGAACCTTCGGCCAGAAGCTCAGCCTGTCCGAGCCCGACATCATCGGTAAACTGAAGCTGCCACTTCCGCCCGCTGCCATCGACGTCCCTCCACGTAACCACCGGTGGATTACTATCAACCGTCATCGAAGACAATGGGAGAGAATAGAGAACCAGGTCTTGCCGCCCACCAGAGCTCACCTGGCCACTCCACCTGGTGGTGGTACGGGAAGGAAGAGACGCGACGAGCAAGATCTCACCCGGGTTAACCGCCCCGAAACTAAACCGACCAGCGGTATCAGTCACAGTCGCAGTCGCGCTTCCGTTGCCACGCATAAGTGCGACACTCACTCCTGGAACCGGCACTCCGCCCGGCCCCTCGGTTACCAGCCCGCTTACGATAGTACCCTGTGAACCGCCCCCGCCTCCACCGCAGCCAGCAACCAAAACACTCAACACGATCGCGAGTATGACTATGGCTTGCCGATGGTGCATCTTTTCCCTCCTGGTCCAACTGCCGTCGACTCCGACGCCGTTTTTCAGGCAAATCATAGCAAGGACGATTCACACCCGGACGAAAGGTATGTTGAGGGCTACAGCGAATTCTCCTCAGTGCTGTAACCGCCTCAAATCTATCACATTCACGGGTGAAAACATATATGTTCCGTTTCAGGAAATGTTTGGGCGGTCATGTTACATATCTTTGGTCTCTTTTGACCCTCATCCTGTTTCTCACCCCACACGTAGTTCAAGCAGCATTACCCGGCTTGGACCTAAGTATTGGAGGGCAAGTCCAGTTACGCGCCACCTCTTATTACGGGGCACTGCCTCCCAGCCTGCCGGGAAGTCTGCCCGACCCCCTGCTCGAACAGCAGCAGCGGGAGATAGCTGCGGGAGCAGACGGGATCGGCGTCCGCCAAACTACTCGCCTGCAGATCTACGTCCTCCCCTCCTCGGGCGTCTCGCTCAAACTCGGTCTGCGCCACGTGGGATGGTGGGGAATCGACCGTTACACCTCGGGCACTTACGGCGCGCCCCTCTTTCTCAGCGACCCCTTCCGGGTGGATGAACTTTTTGCAGCCCTTCCCTTCACCGCCGGCACACTCTATGTCGGTCGCCAGTATCTGCGTTTCGGGGACCTGGGACTGCTGGTGGCCACACCGATCCCCGAGGAGATCGATCCGACTCCGCTGGCTGCCGTCCTGTGGGAGTCAAACGTTAGTCCGGTCTCGGCAGACTCCGGGGCTAACACCAGAGCCACCCCTTCATTCACCTACGCGGTGGCCGCAGGCCGTCTCTGGCTGCAGCCCGTCGAGGAGGAGGACGGCGTGCAAAGGCTTATTGCTCACGACCTTGTCGCTGGCCGCATGTCGAAGACCTTTGTGATCACCACTGCCTTCATGTCAGCAAAAACGTATCCCTTTCGACTCGGGCTTAACGTGTTGGCTCACGGGGTTGATCGCGAGCTTGGCCTGGGTGTCGACGCCTACCTTCCCCTGGAAGGCCGCGGGCACCTGAATGCTGAAGCCGCCGCCGTACGGCCGCCCGGCTCTCCGGAATGGGCGGTGGGATTTGCGGGACGTTTTCTGTGGCAGTGGCCCGGAGAAAGCCAAGCGAGCACCGACACCCTACACGCAGGACGATCTGCCCCCTGGGAATTGGAGGTCACCGCCGGCGCAGCCCAGGCTGGTTACTCTCCCGTCCTTAGTGAACTGCACAGCTCCGGCGGTAGTCTCCCCTTCGCCCCGGGAGAGGCGGGATTACAAGTGCGTTGGCGACAAACTCGCGGTGCAGTTTCCGGTGAACTGAGCTGGGAACGCCGGATTGCTCTGCCCGTACCCGGCACGGCTACTGCTTCCACCGCCGGCGGGCAATCGCAGGCTGCCCGGCAGTCCGTCAGCCTTCGCCTCGGTTGGCAGCCGCCCATCCCCGGTCTGACCGGGCAGATCGGCTATGACCACTGGTGGACCGAGGCGTCGGGCTACGGACGGTGGCTGCTGGAGGCCGCCTATGCGTTTTAAGCTGCCTGTCTTGCTGACTTTCGCCACCTTGTCCCTGGCTGCCGTCACCGTGGCCCTAACCGCCACGACAGCCGGGATCGTGGACAATCCCGTGGTCCTGGCCAATGACTCACCAACGGTCCAACCGGTGGACTCCCCGGTGAGCCTCAGCCTTTCCGGCGAGTGGACTGCCGGCCTCGCCTGGCGAGTCCCAGGTGCGCCACGGCCAGTACAGAACGTGGGACCCGCTCAAAGCCTCTGGCAGGATCTGGACTTTGCCCTTGCCGTCCAAATCCCGAGCCGTCCCTCGACCGGCAAGGCCGGTTGGCAGAGTTCGTTTTTCGTCAACACCCGCTACCGTACCGAGACCCCACTCAGCTTCACACCCGGCCAGGTCTCGCTCGCTGACACCGTAAACGTCGATGAACTATGGTTGGGCCTTTCAAGTCCCAAAGGTTTCGTGGTGCGGACCGGTCGCCTGCACTTCCAGTACGGTCCTGCCGGTCTTCTCGCCGCCAACCCCTTCGACGGATTGGCCGGCATCGAGCTGTCCCACTACATACCGCCGGGGCTGCGGCTTTCCGGAGTAATGTCCCGTCTCGACACAAGCTACGTCACGCTGCTCCCCTACGTCTACGACACCGACTCGTACTGGGCAGCACGTGTCACATACGACCCCGCCCCCGGACACACCCTCGGACTTACCCTGCTCGGTGACGGGCTCGCCGCCGAGCGTGGCGTCGGAGTCGACTGGCAGCGCCAAAGCGCCCGCCATTCTTTCGCCGCCGAGTTTGCTGCCTTCCGCGCCAGCCCCGGAGCCGACAACTTCCAGGGGTGGGTGTTGGCAGGAATTCTCAGCTTAGACCTCTGGCAAGGCGCTACCTTCCTCGTTAACATGAATCTGGGTTCGATTCACCCCGGCTTTACCCCCCTTACTTCCAACCTCGCTTCGGCCGGGGGCAGTCTCAATTTCAGCAACGGAACATCCGGGCTGGAACTCAACACGAGCTGGCTTCCACGGCACGATAGCCTGCTGGAGTCGGAGCTCTCCTTTCTGTGGCGCTGGCACCGGCCGGACTTCCGCCTGAGCAGCCGCTTGACGTACGCAGCGAGACCCGGGCTCCAGTATCGGATCGAGACAAGCTGGCAGTTCGCCCGAGCCGAGGGGCAGACGACAGTCTCGGTGAACCAAAGGTTTTGAAGAGTGCCAGAACGTTACCTGAAAAGTATCCGGAACGTCAATGGAATGCCCGTAGTGCACAAGGGGGTCACAGGACGATGGAAGCCTCACGCACATTGCTCGACAGCATCTCTGGCGACAGTATCCCTGGAGATAGTACAGGCCGTGCCTTGGCGGCCCGCAGCCCTGTTTTTCGTATCACCCCGGCATCCCTCGGATTGACGCTGGTACTAGCTATCGTGACGCTGGCAATTACAAGCGGCCTGCTTCTTTCGCCCGTCCGCGCCGGCGGCCCATTGACGGGGGTCGAGTTCGTCGTCGATCCCGGGCATGGCGGCAGCGACCCCGGCGCCACCGGGCCGGGCGGGCTGCGGGAGGCGGACGTCAACCTCCGGGTGGGCACCATGCTCCGCAACTACCTGGCGGAGTACGGCGGGGCGACGGTGCAGATGACCCGGACGAGCGACGTCTACGTCAGCCTGTCAGACCGGGCGAACTTGGCCAACTCCTGGGGGGCACATCGCTTCATTTCCATACACCACAACGCCTCCAGTGATCCCAGCGTCAACGGCACGGAGACCTACGCCTACACCTACGGCAGCTCTTTGAGCTTCGACCTGCGCAACAAAGTCCACGCCCAGTTGCTGGTCTGGGGCGGCCTGCCCGATCGGGGCGCCAAGACGGCAAACTTCTACGTGCTCAAATACACGAACATGCCAGCCATCCTCACCGAAGCATCGTTCATCTCCAATCCCTATGAAGAGGCCCGCCTGCGGCAGTCGGAATACACTTCCCGAGAGGCACTCGCCATCTACAAGGGCGTGCTGCTGCATTTCGACCGCAGCGATCTGCTGGTGACACCGCCCGGTAATATCAAGTTGCGCGACGCGCTTTCCTTCCCGCTTCCGGCCTGGTAAGTGACGAGCGGGCGGTGTCTTCCAACCCCGCCCGCCCGGTCGCGGCCGCCTGCTGGCGCTACCGCCGCCGTTATCTCGGAAGTTCCGGAGGCTTGGGCGCTTGCCCCGCCATCATGGCTTCCGCCTTCTCGATGGCCGCCCGCACCAGCAGGCCGGCCTGCCGGGTTGTGATGTTTCCCCAGTCGCCGTCCTGTACCCTGTCCAGAAAGCCCAGCTCGCGCGCTAGCTCGTACTTGAGCTCGTCCGACATGACCCCACGACGGCGTGCCATCGGTGCATCACCCCCGTCTTTAGTCTCCGGTCGCCGCCTGCGACCTATGCGAAAGTGGTTCTA